>JAOPXA010000063.1 GCA_025965395.1 Nocardioidaceae bacterium
GAATGGTGCGCCGGCGGATGTGTTCGCGTCCGCTGACACCAAGAACATGGACAAAGCCGCCGACCTCGTCGACGGCACGCCCGTCAACTTCGCGTCCAACACGTTGGAGATCGTCGTCCCGCCCGACAACCCGGCCAGGATCGACTCGTTCGACGACCTCGCCAACACGGGCATCGACCTCGTGATCTGCGCACCCGAGGTGCCATGCGGTGCCGCGGCTCAAAAGGTCTCAGTCGCCACAGGGGTGAAGCTGTCGCCGGTGAGCGAGGAGCAATCAGTGACCGACGTGCTTGGCAAGGTCGAGTCGGGCAACGCCGATGCAGGTCTCGTCTATGTCACGGACGTCAAGGCAGCAGGCGATAAAGTGCTCGGTGTGACGTTCCCCGAGTCCAGCGAAGCGGTCAACACGTACCCGATCGCCACGCTCACCGATGCCAAGAGCGCGGCACTGGCCAAGGAGTTCCTTGCGCTGGTGACGGGCGCCGAGGGTCAGAAGATCCTCACCGCGGCCGGCTTCGCGCAGCCGTGACATGAGCCGGGTCTCCCACTACTCGGGACTCCCGCGTTGGTTGTATGTGCCCGCGGTAGTCGGCGCCGTCTTCGTCCTGCTCCCACTCGTCGCGATGGCAGCCAGAGTCGACTGGGCCAACTTCGGCTCGCTCATCACGTCTGACTCATCGATCGCCGCGCTCAAGCTGAGCCTGCGCACGTCGGCGGCGAGCACCGTGGCGTGCATCGTGCTTGGCGTGCCGATGGCCATGGTGCTGGCGCGTGCATCGTTCCCTGGGCAGAACCTCCTGCGGTCGTTCGTGCTGCTGCCACTCGTCTTGCCCCCCGTCGTGGCCGGAATCGCGCTGCTCTACACGTTCGGCAAGCGCGGCTTGATCGGTGAGTCGTTGGACGCGTGGGGCATTCACCTCGCCTTCTCGACCACCGCGGTGGTTATTGCGCAGACGTTCGTGGCGCTGCCGTTCCTCGTCGTGAGTCTTGAGGGTTCGTTGCGCACGGCGGGCCAGCGGTATGAGGTGGTGGCCGCGACGCTCGGCGCTCGACCGACGACGGTCTTGCGCCGGGTGACCATCCCGCTGGTCCTCCCTGGCTTGATCTCTGGCGCGGTCCTGTCGTTCGCGCGTGCACTCGGCGAATTCGGTGCGACCCTCACGTTCGCGGGGAGTCTGGAAGGCGTCACTCGTACGCTCCCGCTCGAGATCTACCTCCAGCGCGAGTCCGACGCCGATGCTGCCGTGGCTTTGTCGCTGGTTCTCGTCGTGGTCGCGATTGTGGTCATTGCGTTCGCTCGTGGTGCGCGGAGCGACGTATGAGTCTGGAGCTCTCCGCACGGGTCGAGGCCAGAGGATTCGATCTTGAGTTCGCAATGACGCGCGGCGAGCACGTCGCGATCTTGGGACCCAACGGTGCGGGCAAGTCGACGACGCTTTCCGTGCTTGCGGGTCTCCTCAAGCCTGATGAAGGCCGGGTGGTGCTCGACGATCGCGTCTTGGCGCACGTCGGCCGTGGCACGTCTGCGAGATGGGTCCCACCGCACGATCGAGGCATCGCCCTCATGGCTCAGGACCCGCTGCTTTTTCCCTTCCTCACGGTGCTGGAGAACGTCGCATTCGGTCCACGCAGCGCCGGTGCGAGCAAGGCGGCCGCCCGCGACGTGGCGCGCCGCTGGCTTGGTGAGGTGGAGGCATCCGACCTGGCTACGCGCAAACCTCACGAGCTTTCGGGTGGCCAAGCGCAACGTGTGGCCTTGGCCCGGGCGCTGGCCGCCGACCCAAAGGTCTTGCTACTCGACGAGCCCCTGTCTGCCCTCGACGTCGGCACGGCCCCGATCATGCGCCAGGTGCTCCGGCGCGTACTGGCCGGGCGTTCGGCAATCATCGTCACGCACGAGATTCTCGACGCGCTTCTGCTGGCCGATCGTGTGATCGTGATCGAAGGCGGCTCGATCGTCGAGTCTGGTCCGACCGCCGAGGTGCTGGCCCGGCCGAGGTCGGCCTTCACGGCGCGCTTGGCCGGTCTCAACATGGTGGTGGGTGCGGCATCGGGGCCGGGCGTGCTGGGGGATGGCAATCTCCTCGTCGAGGGAGTGTCCAACGGGGACGTCATCCAAGGGCAGCATGCCGTCGCGGTCTTCCGTCCCCACGCGGTGTCGGTGTTCGTACAGCCGCCGTCAGGCAGTCCGCGCAACCAGATCGCCGTCACGATTACCGAACTGGAGCCCCGTGACGGCAACGTACGCGTACGGGCCGGTGAGTTGAGCGCTGACATCACCGCCGCCGCGGCCGCAGATCTCGATCTTGCGCCGGGCGTGCCGGCGTACTTTTCGGTCAAGGCCAATCAAGTCACGATCTACCCTCTTTGACGGTGTCCATTGCTCGGGTGTTTGGGCTTGCGAGTGGCGGGTACCTTCGGAGGTCCGCATCCGCGGAGACATCATCTGGAGGGAATTACACATGTCCATCATTGGATTCATCATCGTCGGACTCCTGGCTGGCTTCATCGCCCGCGCCATCGTGCCGGGAGACGACAGCATGGGGATCATCGCCACCATCGTCCTGGGCATGGTCGGCTCGCTCGTCGGAGGATTCCTCGGGAATCTGATCTTCGATCAGGGCCTCGACATCAGCGCCGCCGGAATCATCGGCTCGATCATTGGCTCCATCATCGTGTTGATCGGTTACAACGCAGCCACAGGACGCAAGAAGGTCAGCTAGGGCCTGCGCCCCACAACGACTGTCGCGTCACGTTCGTCGGAGCGCGCAGTCTGCGTGATCAGCCCGTGTTCCTCGAACGCGGCAGCCGTGTGGGCAGCCTGTTGATCGCTTGTCTCGATCAGCAGGTGCCCGCCGGGGGCGAGCCAGCCCGGCGCCTCGGCCGCAATGCGACGCTGGATGTCTAGCCCATCCGCGCCGCCGTCGAGAGCGACTCTGGCCTCGTGCAGGCGCGCCTCGCTGGGCATCAGGTCGATCGCGTCAGTAGGCACATAGGGGGCGTTGGCGACGATGAGGTCGACAGACCCTCGGAGCGCTGGGGGCAGTGGTTCAAACAGGTCTCCCACATAGACGTGTCCGCCAGCGCCGAGATTGCGACGTGCGTTGGCCACAGCCGCGGGATCCACGTCCGTGGCGTGCACCCCGGCGCTGTCGAGATGTGCAATCAGCGCTGCTCCGATCGCGCCGCAGCCACAGCACATGTCGATCACGACGGCGCCCAGCGATGGCGCTAGTGCGAGCGCCTGTTCGACAAGAAACGCCGTGCGCTGGCGAGGCACGAAGACCCGCGGATCGACCGCGACACGCATACCGAAGAACTCCGCCCAGCCCACGATGTGCTCGAGCGGGACCCCCGCAACCCTGCGCTCGACCATCTCGACAAGGGCGCCGGGAGAAGTTGCTTCAGAGATGAGGATGCGGGCTTCGTCTTCGGCGAAGACACAGCCCGCGGCGCGCAGCTGTAGGACCACGTCGGCCTCAGCGGACGACTGCGACATACCCACCGGAGCTCATGGCCAGAACTTTACGGATTGCCCAGGCTCAGAGCGTGACCAGCAGCCCGGTGGCGAACATGAAGGCGACTCCCGCGACCATCGCGCCCGCGGTCAGGGGGCTGAGGGTGCGTCCCTCGCCGTCCTTGAGCATCGGCAGAATCTTGATGGCCACCTGGGCAACGGCACCGGCTCCGAGGCCGAACAGGAACGCGGCCAGTGCGGGTTGGTAGACAGTCGACCCGATGAGGGCTCCGAGGATGGCGGGCCCGCCGGCGATGAGCCCCAGGAGTGCGAGCCGAGCCGGGCGCACGCGTTCGCTCGCCAAGGGCGACACGATCGCCAGCCCCTCGGTGGTGTTGTGGATCGCAAATCCGACGACGAGGAAGGCGCCGAGGGCGAGCGAACCGACTGCGTACGCGGAGCCGATCGCGAGGCCTTCGCCAAGGTTGTGCAGCCCGATGCCGATGGAGATGAGCAGCGCGAGCGTGGCGGGCGGGAGGGCCTGGGCGGTGCCGTCTGGATTCTTCGTACGCGTGCGCACGTAGCCCTCGACTCCCTCGAGTGCCAGGTAGGCGACAAAGGCACCGATGAGCACCACGATGCTGCCACCGAACGCGCTCGTGCCGGCGACGAGGTCGAGTCCTTCGAGCGTGGCGTCGAGCGCGAGGAAAGCCAACAGGCCGACCGTGAATGCCATCAGGCCGCGGAGCCATCGCCTCGACGAGCGGCGGATGAAAGGCATCCAGAGGAACCCCAGAGCGATCGGAATGACTCCGACGTAGATGCCGAGCAGCGCCATGAGGCCGAAGAACGATGCGCCCTTTTCGGGGCCGGGGGCCGCGGCTTGAATGTCGGCCGCGATCTTGCCGCCGGTCGATGTGATGAGATCCACTGTGTAAGGGTCGCCCTTGACCCACGGATATTCGATCGTGATCGTGTCGGACCGCAGTGGCTTCAGCGTTTCGCGACCTTGGGTGAACTGCGCGAAGTAGTCCGACACGTTGACCTGGGCGATCGTGACGGGATCGGCACCCTCGTTGCGCACTGTGAGAATGATCTGCTCCGGCTTTAACGTGATCTTTTCGACGGTGACGACTTCTTCGGGGACTCGATCACTGGTGTCGGAGATACCCGGGGCCTTCAAGATCGCGAACAGCCCGATGACAATGGCGATCAGGATCAGCGGCCCGACGCCGAGCAACCAGCGCGGCATCCGATCAGACGGCGCGACCTCGGTCATTCGGAGACCTCGAAGAACCCCATCCAGCCAAGCTCGGCGAACTCGGTCTTGTGCGCGTGGAACATGAACTTGCCGACATACGGGAAGCGGATATCGAGCATGCCGCGCTGGCCCTGGACCTGCGAGATGGTGTCGGTGTACTCGCTCGGGGTGAGCATCGTGCCGGTCGGGTAGTAGTGGAAGAAGTTGCCGTGCACGTGGAATGAGTTGATCGGGTCGAACTCGAGCACGTTGATGACGTGGATCCTGACCAGCGCGCCCTTTTGGACCTGCACCGGGTGATCCATGAAGTGAAACGGCAGACCGTTGACCGAGTAGAACTCGTTGTCGTTGCCGCCGTCGGTGTTGTAGCCGTTCATCACCATGACCATCTCGTCGTCGGCGGGCACGCGGCCCTCCTTCGGCTCGATGATGAACCCGCCATAGAGCCCCTGGCGATGTGGTGTGCGAGCGGCGAAGTGTGGCAGTGGTAGAGGTGCGTGCCGAACGGGGTGGCGTCGAACTCATACGTGAAGCTGGCGCCGGCTGGAATGTTGCCTGCGCCGACACCGGGGGTGCCGTCCATTTCGGCCGTATGGATGCCGTGGAAGTGCATCGTATGAGGGTGCGACCCGGCGTTGGTGAAGTGAATCCGCAGCGCATCGCCCTCTTGGGCCCACAGTGTCGGACCAGGGATGCGTCCGTTGTAGGTCCAGGCGGGGAAGGTCACGCCCGGCGCGATCTCGAACTCCCTGTCGACCGCGGTGATCTGCCACTCGCGGAGCGTGCGGCCGTCGGGGAGTTTGCTGACCGTGCCCTTGTCGAAGTCCCTCAGGATCGCTGTCGGGTCGATGCCCGCACGCTTCGGCGGCACCGAACCGCCCTGCAATCCGGCGTGCCCCGCGTGCACCATGGGCCCGGCGGTGGGGGAGTCCATGTGATCCATGCCCGACATCTCGCCCATAGCAGCGAGGGGTCGAGCGAGGGCGATGGCAGGAACGGCCGCCGCCGCGCCGAGGAGCAGCCCGCGCCGGCTCGATGACCGTGCAGCAGGCGCATCGTCGACGTCACTCACCAAGACTCCTGAGTATCAAACAAAATAGTTTGACAAGCCTAACATTACGGAGCAGCGCTGTGCCATCGAATGATCCGGGGGAGTGGGACATCACAGGCGAGGAGATGGAGCGGGCGACGAGAATCGAACTCGCGTAATCAGTTTGGAAGACTGAGGCACTACCATTGTGCTACGCCCGCAACTGCTTTCACAGCGCGTCCATGATGCCACAAGGCGCAGGGATGAAAGCACCCCCCTCGCCTCGCGGCACCGTGTCGGACTATCCGCTCTTACGGCGGAACACGCGCTTGTGGTCGGCCTGACCGTGCACGTCGTGCGCCGGTCCGGGGCCCTTGGCGCCCGAAGCGTTGGCGTCGCCGTCGGTCGACTTCTTGGCTTCCAACGCTTCTTGGAACTTGCGCTTGAGCTCCTCGGCGTTGCCCTTCGCGTTAGCGTTCTTGCGCTTCGTGTTGGCCATGAGCTTCCTCTCGATCGCTGGACGTCTCCACCAGTATGCCGCCTCGCCCATCAGGCATGACGCGGACGTCGGCGCGCTCGGCCGTATGTTCGGCGTCCCACATGATGAGTTCCTGCGCTGCCCACCGGTCCCAATAGAACTCATACGCTCCGCCGTCTCTGGCGAGCGCACGTACTTTGCGACGAGATTCGTCGTCGTCAACCCAGACCAGGACGCTTGTGTATGGTGCGCAGATCCGTGCGCCGCTGCCCACACCCTCGACGATGAGCACGTCTGATGCGGGCACGGCAACGGGTGGCAAGAGGTCGCCGGTCGTCCAGTCGTACGGTCGATAGGCACCAGGCCGTCCCTCGCTCAGTGGTTGCAGCACGTCGGCTTCGAGAAGCGAAGGTGCCTCGGCAAGTCCGTCCCAGCCACGGTAGAGGTCCTCGACGTGCAGCACCGGCGCGTTGAGGATCGCACTGAGGCCGTCGGCAAAGGTCGTCTTGCCCGCCCCGCTCGGCCCGTCAATCGCGACGATCTTGGTGGCGCCAGCGCGAGCCGGTCGCGCTTCGAGCAAGCGCACGATCGGCGCATACCGGATGGGGACCATTCCAGAAGTGTCCACTAGACTCGACCAAGCGTTCGCAAGAGCGTGGCCGGGATGTAGCGCAGCTTGGTAGCGCATCCGTTTTGGGGGCGGAGGGCCGCAGGTTCAAATCCTGTCATCCCGACACATCGAAATCCGTGGGCACGGCACCATACGAGAGACTCGTACGGTGCGTGCGCCACGGATTTCGTCGTGTTGCGGTGCGTGAGACAACGCCTCCCCAGCCTCAGTCGCCCTTCACGTTGATGATCTGCCGCAACGTGTGCCGCACTTCGACGAGGTCTTCGGCATCGCGCATCACGATGTCGATGTCCTTGTACGCGGCCGGGATCTCATCGATGAACGCCGACGTGTCGCGGTACTCGATGTCACCCATAGCCGCACGCAGGTCATCCTGTGTGAATGCCTTGCGCGCAGCCGTCCGGCTGTACTCGCGCCCCGCCCCGTGCGGGGAGGAGTTGAGCGCAACCGGGTTGCCCTTGCCGACCACGACGTATGAACGCGTGCCCATCGAGCCCGGGATGAGTCCCGGCGAGCCCTTGCTGGCGTCGATGGCGCCCTTGCGGGACAGCCACACGTCCTTGCCGAAGTGCTTCTCCTTGCTCGTGTAGTTGTGGTGGCAGTTGATCTCCTCGACGCGTTGCACGTCGTCCACACCCATCCACTCGGCAAAGCACGTCACGACCCGATCCATCATCTCCTCGCGGTTGAGCAAGGCGAACTTCTGCGCCCACCGAAGCTCACGCATGTAGGCGACGAACTCGTCGGTGCCTTCGACGAGGTACGCGAGATCGGGATCGGGCAGGTCGATCCACCAGCGCTTGCACAGCCGCTGGGCGATCGTGATGTAGCGCTGGGCGATCTTGTTGCCGACGCCCCGCGAACCCGAGTGAAGGAAAAGCCATACCTGATCGTCTTCGTCGAGGCTCACCTCGATGAAGTGATTGCCGGAGCCGAGTGTGCCGAGCTGGTGCTGCCAGTTCTTGGCTCGATCCGCAGGATCAAAGCCGGCTCGTTCCGCTTCGATGGCAAGCTCGTCCAGACGTCGGCGCGTATGAGTGCGCGTGACGTCGTCGTTGTACGTGCCCACCGACAGCGGGATGACACCCTCGACAGCCTCGCGCAGGGCGCGCCGATCTGCCGGCAGGTCAGTTGCGGCATACGCCGTCTTGACCGCGATCATGCCGCAGCCGATATCGACTCCGACCGCTGCCGGAATGATCGCGCCGAGGGTAGGGATCACCGATCCCACCGTCGCGCCTTTGCCGAGATGTGCGTCTGGCATGAGGGCGAGGTGGGGGTAGATGAACGGCATCGTGCTCGCGGTCTCGGCCTGAGCCAGGGTCTGCGGGTCGATGAGGGAAGCCCAGCTGAACAGCCGCCGGGAGATCTTCTCCATGGTCTTCTTCTTTCTGTGGATGGTGCGGACATGCAAAAAGCCCCGGCCGCAGGTGCGGTCGAGGCTCGTGATCCGGAGGCGTTGGCTAGCTAGCCAACCTAGGTTCCGGGTACGTGGTTACGACCGTCGCGCGCGGTTCGGGGAAGCGCTTCGAGGTTTCGGGCAGGCTCAGGTAGGAGAGAGTGCTGGTCATGTTTGGCATCGCGTCTCCTTCGTGACTGCGGCCGAATGGGTCAAGAGGACGCTACACCCATGGCGTATCAATCCCCCAACCCGAAATCCGTGGGTCACGCACCATCTGATGCACGCAGACGGTGCGAGACCCACGGATTTCGGGCGGGGGGAGCCTGGAACGATCCCGCAACCGCGGAATTCCTTCGTCGCAACGCCGGGCTGACAGTTGAGCGACCGCTTTAGCGCACTTTCGCTGAATCCTCGCGCATACCGTAAGATTTCCAAGTTGCTTCCGCGCGAGTACCGCGCCCCCAAACAATCTAGGAGTTGCCCGACGTGAAGAGCGCCAAAGAGACATTGAGCCCTACCAGGGTCAAGCTCACCGTGGGTGTGCCGTTTGCAGAGCTCAAGCCGAGCCTCGACGCCGCCTACAAGGAGATCGCCTCACAGATCACGGTGCCGGGATTCCGCAAGGGCAAAGTCCCCAACGCCATCGTCGACCAGCGCGTCGGTCGCGAGTCGGTGCTCAACGAGGCCATCAACAACGCTCTCCCCACGTTCTACAGCCAGGCCATCACCGAGGAGGCGCTCACGCCACTCGGCCAGCCTGAGATCGACATCGCTGAGCTTGTCTTCGGTGAGGACTTCGAGTTCACCGCCGAGGTCGACGTACGCCCCGAGATCACCCTCCCCGACATCTCCGGGATCGAGGTCGAGGTCGACGACGCCGAGATCACCGATGCCGACGTCGACGAGCAGATCGAAGGCCTTCGTGAGCGTTTCGCGACCCTCAAGGACGTCGAGCGCGCTGCCGTCGATAACGACTTCGTGACCATCGATCTCTCTGCCTCGCAGGACGGCGAAAAGATCGAAGCCGCTCAGGCCGAGGGTATGACGTACCAAATCGGCAAGTCCCTCATGCTCGAAGGTCTCGACGAGGCCCTCATCGGTCTGTCGGCAGGCGAGTCGCAGACCTTCACGACCCAACTGGTCGGCGGTGAGCTCGCCGGACAGGACGTCGACGTCATCGTCACGCTGCAGGAAGTCAAGGAGCAGGAGCTTCCCGAGGTCGACGATGAGTTCGCGCAGACTGTGTCAGAGTTCGACACGGTCGAGGAGCTTCGCGCCAGCGTCACCGAGCGCGTCACGCGTGGCAAGCGCATGGAGCAAGCCGCCCAGGCGCGCGACTCCGTGCTCGAAGAGATCGTCGAGCTGGTCGACATCCCGCTGCCCGAAGGCCTCGTCGGCGACGAGATCACCGCGCGTCGTGAGCAGATCATGCAGCAGCTGACCTACGCCGGCATGACGTTTGAGGCATACCTCGACTCTGAGGAGCAGACCGTCGACGAGTTCGACGCTGACCTCGAGAAGCGCGTACGCGACTCGCTCGTCGCTCAGTTCGTCCTCGACGCGCTCATCGAGCGTGACGAGATCGGCATCGAGGACGACGAGCTGACGCAGCACATCTTCCGCCGCGCACAGGAGTCCGGCCAGGACCTCCAGGCATACGCGCAGCACGCAGTCGAGCACAACCACATCCCCGAGCTCATCAGCGAAGTCGTGCGCGGCAAGGCGCTCGCATCGCTCGTCGAGTCGGTCAAGGTCAAGGACAAGTCCGGCAACGTCATCGACCTCGCCAGCCTCCGTGCTGACGGCAGCGTGGGCGAAGCGGCCGAGGTCGTAGAAGCCGAATAACACCTCTCCAACCCGCTGAGACTTACGTTTCGTCACGACACGACCGGTGTTTTGTCACTTGACGTAAGTCTCAGTGGTGTTTGAGGACGGGGCGCGCGACGATAGGGGTATGGACACTGAGCCCGCGCGCACGACGCACTCCGCCGCGCTGCTCCTCGACTACGGTGACCGCCTCATCGTCGGCACCGTCCGCGACATGCATCGGGCGATTGCGCGGCGTGCTTTCCTGCCCGGCCGCGTGGTGGGTCTCACCGCTCCCGAGACCGTGCACGACACGATTGCGTCGGCGGTCTATGGCGCGATCTCCGGCACCTTTCGGCTTTCGAGCGCAGCAGCCCGCAAGCTCGCCGCTCGTGGAGTGGGCGCCCCGCTCGAGCAAGGTCCGCGGGGCCGCCGCATGGTCGCTGCCGTCAACGGACTCATCGGCGATCGCCTCCGTATGGACGACGACCCGCAGGCGATCACCATGACCATCCGCGTCGACGGCAGGGATGTAGCGCCCGAACGCTTCCCTCTGCAACAGGCCTTCCGGGGCACCGGCGGTCACCTCGTCGTCTTCCTGCACGGACTGTGCGAGAACGACGAGTCGTGGCAGATCCGCGCGCGCAAAGTCGGCAGTACCTACCCTGAGCGCATCGCGCGTGAGACTGACGGCACTCCCCTGCTGATCCGCTACAACACCGGCCTGCATGTGTCGGAGAACGGCGCGCACCTGGCGACGCTCCTCAGCCAGGTCATCGCGGCCTGGCCCGTGCCCGTCACCCGCGTCACGCTCATCGGGCACTCGATGGGTGGCCTCGTCGCGCGCGCGGCGACCAATCACGCAACGTCGCTCAACCAGGTGTGGCCGCACTTGGTGAAGAACGTCATCTGCCTCGGCACGCCGCATACGGGCGCTCTGCTCGAGAAGGTCGCACACCTCGGGTCTCGGGCGTTGCGCACGTGGCCGCAGTCGTCGCCGTTGGGCGGGATTCTCGACGTCAGGTCTGCGGGGATCCTCGACCTGCGCCACGGCTACATCAGTCGCGACGAGTGGAGCGGCCAAGATCTGACAGCCCAGTGGGGGCTCGATCGCATCGCGGCGGCCCCGCTCCCGCGCGCTGAGTATCACTTCGTCGCGGCCACGCTCGGACCCTCACGCCACAACCCGCTCGGCGACCTGCTCGTCGATTACAAGTCCGCCACGGGGACTCATCGCAGCGGGAGCATCGTCGAGGGCGCAGAGCATCGGTATGTGCCGAGTGTCGACCACTTTGCCCTTCTCAACCACCCCGAGGTCGGCGACAGCATCGTCGGCTGGCTCAACGCGCGCGGCGGCAACGTCGCCGCGCTCACGACCGGCCCTCAAGTCTGCCCGTAGCGAACAAGCGCCCTTTGTGCGTGTTTTCGGATCGAAGCCGCACTAGGGTCGACAACGTGAACACAGAGATGACTCCTCGTATGGCCGGTGAAAGCTCGATCTCCGATCTCGACGGCCACATATATCAGCGGCTGCTCCGGGAACGCATCATCTTCCTCGGCTCCGAAGTACGCGACACCAACGCCAACGCGATCTGCGCGCAGATGCTTCTGCTCAGCGCCGAAGATCCCGATACCGACATCTTCCTCTACATCAACTCGCCTGGCGGTTCTGTCGACTCGGGCATGGCGATCTACGACACGATGCAGTTCGTGACCAACGACGTCGCCACCGTCGGCATGGGCCTCGCGGCTTCGATGGGGCAGTTTTTGCTCGCGGCCGGCGCCAAGGGCAAGCGCTACGCCCTCCCGCACGCGCGCATCATGATGCACCAGCCCTCGGGTGGCATTGGTGGCTCCGCAGCCGACATCAAGATCCAGGCCGAGCAGAGCGTGCTCCTCAAGAAGCAGCTCAACCTGCTACAGGCCAAGCACACCGGGCAGACTGTCGAGCAGGTCGAGCTCGACTCCGACCGTGACCGTTGGTTCACCGCTGAGCAGGCCCAACAGTACGGATTCATCGACCACGTGGTCGCAAGCGCAGGAGACGTCAAATGAGCTACTACATCCCACAGTGGGAAGAGCGCACCTCGTACGGTTTCCGCCGCATCGACCCCTACGCCAAGCTCTTCGAAGACCGCATCATCTTCCTCGGCACGCCGATCAGCGACGATGTCGCCAACGCGGTGATGGCGCAGTTGTTGTGCCTCCAGTCGATGGACCCCGATCGCGACATCAGCATCTACATCAACTCTCCCGGTGGCTCGTTCACCGCGATGACGGCGATCTACGACACGATGCGCTATCTCAAGCCCGACATTCAGACCGTCTGCTTGGGCCAGGCCGCATCCGCCGCCGCCGTGTTGCTTGCAGCCGGCACGCCGGGCAAGCGCCTCGCGCTTCCCAACAGCCGTATCTTGATCCACCAGCCCTACACCGAGGGCACCGGTGGCCAGATCTCCGACCTCGAGATCCAGGCCAACGAGATCTTCCGTATGCGCGCGCTTCTGGAGACGATGATCTCTGAAGCATCGGGCAAGACGGCCGAAGAAGTCAGCAAGGATGTCGACCGCGACAAGATCCTCACCGCCCCTCAGGCGTTGGAATACGGGCTCATCGATCAGGTGCTCGAGACGCTCAAGGTCCCTGCGATCTAGCGCAGACACGCAGCAAACTTCGCGACGAAGTGGCAAAATCGATGTACCGTTTCAGGTCAGTACCCGATGGTGAGAGGAAGCGTTTGTGGCACGCATAGGCGAAACTGCCGATTTGCTGAAGTGCTCTTTCTGCGGAAAGAGTCAAAAGCAGGTCAAAAAGCTCATTGCCGGCCCCGGCGTCTACATCTGCGACGAGTGCATCGACCTCTGCAAC
>JAOPXA010000075.1 GCA_025965395.1 Nocardioidaceae bacterium
CGATATCGAGGCGAGTGAGGGTGTAGATAAAGATGCCGAGTGCGATGCCAAGGGGGATCGGTACGGCTGCCGCTACGAGTTTCTGCGCTGTGGTCCAGCGCCATGAACTAGCGATCAAGGCCCAACCCAGCACCAGAGCAGTGAGACCTAAGGCGAGAGCAAGCGCCGTGCCAATCGCGCCCCACTCGTAGAGCCAGCCAGCGAAGAGCGCGATCGTGCCCGGCAGGAGCCCGAAAGTGAGCGAGGTCAGCGCCATCCCCTCGCGATGGTGATCGCCTAACTCCGGCGGCCACGAACCCTCAAAGTCTCGCTGGGTGAAACTCATACGTCCCACGCTAGTGGAACGGCAAACGCCTCAGGGTGAATCTGGCAGATTCACGGCAGCGGCCATGAGCAGCACGAGCGAGTCCATGAAGTCCTTGTCGACACGCCGCGTGGGCACCTTCGACAGCGCTTCGACGAACATCGCGCCGACGAACGCCCGCGTGAAGACCATCGGCGACACGTCGGCGCGGATCTCGCCGCTTGCCTGAGCGTCGCGCACACACGCCATCATGACCTTGTTGGTCGACCCCTGAAGGAACGAGTAGATCCTGCGGAACAACGCGGGCTGCAGCTCGCGATCGGCGTCGATGCGCAGGAGCACCCGCAACGCATCCGGTCGGGCAAACGCATCGGCCAGCTCGGCCGCCAAGAACCGCAGTCGGCCCTCTAAGTTGCCTTCGGGCGGCGAGACAATGTGCAAGGAAATCACCGCAGCGCTGGCGACGATGAGGTCCTCGCGGGTCGGCCACCGAAGGTAGACCGTGCCTCGAGCAACACCGGACCGGCGCGCGACAGCAGCCACGCTGAAGTGGGAAAGGCCGTTGGTCGCGAGCTCTTCGTAGCCTGCTTGCAGGATGAGTCGCTCGTACGCTTCCTCGCGAGGCCGCCCAGCCTTGGACGCTTTGGATTCGATGCTGAGCCTCCTGCGGTACGGGCGCACGGCCGGGTCGGCGTCCTTGACGACTGACGGCTGTGTGCCTACGTTGTAGATCGAGTTTAATGATCGAGATTTATCGAAGGGTTCTAGGAGCGCCATGACAAGCACGGTTCCCACCCATACACAATCATCTGAGGCTCTGCCTCTGATCGGCGGGAGTGCGACTGGCTCCACGGACCCGACGGGCGTGACGTCCGACGTCTTCGATCCGGCAACCGGACTGGTGACCAAACGGCTGGCGCACACGTCGGCCGAGGGTGTGGATGCGCTCGTCGCTGCGGCCCGCCTCGCCTGGCGTTCGGGCTGGCGCGACAGCACGCAGAAGCAGCGATTCGCGCTCGTCATGCGGCTCCGCGAGCTCTTGCTGGAGCGTCGCGCAGACCTGATCGAGCTCATCGTCTCGGAGAACGGCAAGTCGTCCGCCGATGCAGGCGGGGAGTTCGATCGCGCGCTGGACGGGCTCGACTCGGTGCTGTCGTTCCCCGTGGCGTTGCAAGGCAGCTATTCGGCGCAAGTGGCGTCGGGTGTCGACACGCACTCGGTGATCCACCCGTTGGGCGTGGTCACGACGATCACCCCGTTCAACTTCCCGCTCATGATCCCGCTCTGGGACGCCGTGGCTGCGCTCGTGTGTGGTAACGCGGTGATCCACAAGCCGTCGCCGCGCGTGCCCTCGGCCGCGATCTTGCTGGCCGAGCTGATCGGCCAGGCCGGCGCTCCGGAGGGCGTCTACACGGTCGCGCACGGTGACGCCGCCACGGTCGATGCGTTGCTCGATCACCCCGGCATCGCCGCTGCGAGCTTCGTCGGGTCGACGCCCGTGGCGCGTCACGTCTATCAACGCGGCACCCACGCGGGCAAACGCGTCCAGGCGATGGGCGGCGCCAAGAACCACGTCGTCGTGATGCCTGATTGCGACCTCGAGTTCACCGCGGACAGCCTCGTATCCGGCGCGTTCGGCTCGTCAGGCCAGCGCTGTATGGCGGTCACGATCGCCGTCGCCGTGGGGGATGTCGCTGACAGCCTCCGCGAGGCGATCGCGGCGCGGATCCCCGCGCTGCATGTCGGGCCGGGGCGTGAGCCGGGTTGCGACATGGGGCCCGTCGTCTCGAGAGAGTCGCAGGCGCGCATCGTGGCGCTGGTCGACCAGGGTGAGCGCGAGGGCGTCGAGGTGGTGGTCGATGGTCGGCCGCTGGCGCAGCAGTTGGCGGGCTTTTTCGTCGGGCCCACGTTGCTCGACCGCGTCACGCCTCATACGGCCGTCTATGACGAAGAGATCTTCGGACCGGTGCTCGGCATCCTGCGCGTCGACTCGCTTCGGTCAGCGATCGACCTGATCGACGCCAACCCGTACGGCAACGGCGCCTCGATCTTCACGTCCGACGGCGGCGCCGCTCATACGTTCAGCCGCGAGGTCGAGACCGGAATGCTGGGCGTCAACGTGCCCGTGCCGGTGCCCGTCAACAGCTTCTCGACCGGCGGCTGGAAGGCGTCCGTCTTCGGCGCGCACGGCCTGCTCGGGCCCGAGGCGTTCCGGTTCTACAGCCGACAGAAGCAGATCACCACGAGATGGCCGGATTCGGGATCTCAGAGCATGGGCATGGCCTTCAAGCCGGCAACATGAGCGAGATGTATGACGTCGTGATCGTCGGCTACGGGCCGACGGGACAGACATTCGCAGCACTCATGGCCAGCAAGGGCTATCGCATCGCCGTGGTCGAGCGGTGGCCCGAGGTCTTCCCCTTGCCGCGCGCCGGCCACGTCGACCACGAGGTCATGCGGATCCTGCAGGCGGTGGGTGTGGCCGACGACATTGCCGAGAACTCGTGGAAGCTCACCCACTACGAATTCCTCGACGCCAACAGCGAGGTGCTGCACGCGTTCGACTGGGGGTATGAGGCAAAGTCCGGGTGGTACTCCGACTACTCACTGTTCCAGCCGCATCTTGAGGGCCTCCTGCACGACCAGGTGGCGCGTCATCCGCAGGTCGACTTCTTCCGCGGGTGGCGAGCTGAGAGCGTCGCGGACCACCCTGACCACGTCGCCGTCCAGATTCGCCGCGGCTCGCGCACCGACGCCGACAGCTGGAGCGAAGGCTGGACCCAGGGCACCGAGGCGCAAGAGCTCCGCGCGCGCTACGTGGTCGGCTGCGATGGCGCCAACAGCCTGGTCCGGACGTCGAGCAAGATCGAGATGGACGACTTCGGGTTCGAGGCGGACTGGCTCGTGATCTTCGCCGATCCAGCCGATCGCTCGCTCGTCGTCGACATGCCCGACATGGCGCAGATCCTCGACCCGAAGAGGCCGACGACGGCGTTCCGCGCCTCGGGCAACCGCTTCTGCCGGTGGGAGTTCATGCTGATGCCGGGGGAGACGGTCGAGCAGATGTCGACTCCCGAGGCGGCTTGGGGTTTGATCGCTCGCTGGGGGCTCAACCCCGACAACGCGCGATTGGTGCGCAACACGGTCTTCCGGTTCCGCTCGCTCGTCGCGCACGAATGGCGGTCGGGTCGAGCCTTCCTCGTGGGGGATGCCGCACACCTCATGCCGCCGTTCATGGGCCAGGGCATGTGCTCGGGGCTGCGGGATGCGAAGACGCTGGCCTGGAAGCTCGACCTGGTGCTGAGTGGTCGGGTGCCCGAGGCGTTGCTCGACACATACGGTCTCGAACGGCGAGAGCACGTGGCTGAGATCGTCGAGGCGTCGTTGCGCACGGGGCAGATGATCTCGATCACCGACCCGCAGAGGGCCAAGGAGCGCGACGACATGCTGCGCTCGGGCAAGGTGTCGCCGCCCTCGCCGCTGCCAGGGCTCGCTGACGGCATCCTTGCGCGTACGCCTTCCGGTGAACTCGCTCCGCACGCTGGTCTGCTGTCGATGCAGCCGTGGATCGAGGTGAACGGTGCCCGAGTGCATGCCGATGATGTGCTCGGTCACGGCTGGACCGTCGTCGCGACTGGCTGGGATCCCCGCTCCGCGATGTCTGCCGACGCGCATACGGTGGTCGACTCCTTGGAGGCTTCCGTCGGGAGGATCGAAACGGACGACACCGCTGAGGCGCTCAAGAACACTGATGGCACCTTTGCTGCGTGGCTCGCCGAGCTGGTGGTCGGTCCTGGCGCGGTCATCATCCGGCCTGATTTCTACGTGTTTGCGGCGGTGTCCTCGCCCGAAGAGCTGGACGCCGCGCTCATACAGCTCGGTCAGCAGCTTGGGCTGTCAGCGCACGCAAAGGCCCCGGTCGCGTGACGGTGGGTCGCCTCAATCGCTTCATGCGCCCGACC
>JAOPXA010000116.1 GCA_025965395.1 Nocardioidaceae bacterium
CCGGGGTACTCGTCCTCGATCGTCTTGCGGCAACGGCGGAGGTATTCGTGCGTGCGCGGGAGGTTCTCGCAGTTCGTTCCCTCCTCTTCGAAGAGGTAGGGCACCGCGTCGAGTCGGAAGCCATCGATGCCGAGGTCGAGCCAAAAGCGAAGCACGTCGAGCATCGCCTCCTGGACACCCTCGTTCTCGTAGTTGAGGTCAGGCTGATGCGAGAAGAAGCGATGCCAGTAGAACTGTCCGCGCAACGGATCGTATGTCCAGTTGGATGTCTCGGTGTCGACGAAGATGATGCGCGCGTCAGCATAGGCCGAGTCGTCGTCGCTCCAGACGTAGTAGTCGCCGTAGGGTCCCTCGGGATCGGAGCGAGACTGTTGGAACCACGGATGGGCATCGGAGGTGTGGTTGAGCACGAGGTCGGTCACGACGCGAATGCCGCGCTTGTGGGCCTCCTCCAACAGATAGACGAAGTCGTCGACAGTGCCGAACTCTGGAAGCACGGCCCGGAAGTCACTGATGTCGTAGCCGCCGTCGCGCAGCGGTGAGGCGTAGAACGGCGGGAGCCACAGACAGTCGACGCCCAGCCATTCCAGGTAGTCGAGCTTGCTGGCGAGACCGCGCAGGTCGCCGGTGCCGTCGCCGTTGGAGTCCTTGAAGGCGCGGACGAGCACCTCGTAGAACACTGCGCTCTTGAACCACGTGGGATCGCTGGGTGCTTCGTGGGCGTGCTCGAAGTCGTCAGACTCCGGTTGCACGAGCATGCCGTCCTGGTCCATCGCCTCGCCGGTGTGAGGGACATCCTCCAAGCCCTCAGCGCCGTTCGCCATGAGTGCTGCGTCCGGCCGCGCTGCGTCTTCCTCCATGTGCGTTACCTCGTCCTACGTCGTGGGTGAGTGGGTGCGCTGCTGAAGCGAGACGATGTGTGCCGTCGCCTTGCTGGGGTCGAGCCGAACGTAGTTGCCCTGGCCCCAGTCGTACGTCTCGCCGGTGACCTCATCGTGCGCCATGAGCCGTTCACCCGTGGCGAATCCGAGTGTGGCGTAGTCGAGCCAGAGGGTGCCCTCCTGTGGGGCGTGCGGATCGAGAGACACCACCACCAGAACCGTGTCGCCGGTCGCCGGATCGTGCTTGGAGTAGGCGATCAGCGCTTCGTTGTCGATGTCGTGGAAGTGCAGCGTGCGCATCTGCTGCAGTGCCGGATGCGCCCTGCGGATCGCGTTGAGCGTGGTCAACCAGGGTTCCAACGACTTGCCATCGGCGAGGGCGCCCGCGAAGTTTCGAGGCCTGAGCTCGAACTTCTCCGAGTTGAGGTACTCCTCGCTGCCGGGTTGAACGGCTTGATGCTCAAATAGCTCAAAGCCGGCATAGACCCCCCACGTCGGAGCAAGGGTCGCGGCGAGAGCCGCCCGAATGGCAAACATCGCGGGGCCGCCAGTCTGCAGCGATTCGTGCAGGATGTCGGGGGTGTTGACGAAGAGGTTGGGCCTACCGATGTGCCAATGATCGCGCAGGTCGAGACCGAACTCGATCAGCTCGTTCTTGGACGTGCGCCACGTGAAGTACGTGTAGCTCTGCGTGAAGCCTGCCCGCGCTAGGCCCCATAGGCGGGCGGGGCGCGTGAACGCCTCGGCAAGAAAGAGCACGTCGGGATGATCGTCCTTGACCGTCTTGATGAGCCAGGCCCAGAAATCTGTCGGCTTGGTGTGTGGGTTGTCTACGCGGAAGATCTTGACCCCGTGGTCGACCCAGTGCAGCACGACGCGCAACACCTCGGCATAGATCGCACTCGGGTCGTTGTCGAAGTTGATCGGATAGATGTCCTGGTACTTCTTCGGCGGATTCTCGGCATAGGCGATCGAGCCGTCGGGAAGGGTCGTGAAGAACTCCGGGTGGTTTCGCACCCACGGATGGTCGGGCGCAGCCTGCAACGCAAGGTCGAGCGCGACCTCCATGCCCAGATCGTGTGCCCGCGCCACGAATGCCTCGAAGTCCGCCAGCTTGCCGAGCTTGGGGTGGATCGCGTCGTGGCCACCTTCCTTGGCGCCGATCGCCCATGGCGAACCGACGTCGGTGCGGGTGGGGGTGAGCGTGTTGTTGCGCCCCTTGCGGTGGACACGGCCGATGGGGTGGATCGGGGGGAGATAGACGACGTCGAAGCCCATCGCGGCGACGCGATCAAGCTCGGCCGTGGCCGTCGCAAACGTCCCGTGCTTGGGCCGTCCCGACTTGTCGACGCCACCGGTCGAGCGCGGGAAGAACTCATACCAAGATCCGTAGGCTGCACGGGTTCGGTCGACCCAGATCGTGAGCGGCGTGCCTTCGGTGACCAGCTCCCGGATGGGGAATTCGTGCATTACCGTCATGACATCGGGTGCGAAAGCCAGCGCTACGCGATCGGCAGGCGCCAGCTCTTTGTCGAGCAGTGCCGTTGCCGCGGCCGCAAGGAGTTGCTTGTCGAGGCGGCGTTCGGGCCTGCGAGATACGGTCTCCAGCAACCGAGCGCCGATCGCGAAGTCGTTGGCCAAGTCGCTCGCATCCTGCCCGGCGGCCACCTTAAGCTCTGCGGAATGCACCCACGTGGCCCACGGATCGCTCCACGCGTCGACGCGGTAGGTCCACATGCCGACGGCGTCGGGCACGATCACTGCACCGAAAAGATCGAGGCCATTCCCTTGCTCGACCATCCGTGTCTCGCGGGCGGCCCTGTCGTCTGGTCCGCTCCAGGAGACGGTGGCTGCGACGGCATCGTGACCCTCACGCCATACAGTCGCCGTAATCGGTATGTGCTCGCCGACCACAGCTTTCGCTGGGACGAGGCCGCAGCTCACTGCGGGCGCGACGTCGTCGATCCCGAGTCGACCGGTCATGGGAATGCCGCCCTCCGTGGATAGGTAAGACCTCAGTCTCTCGCGCCACAGCGGTCACGGCGCGACTACGACACGCGTACCCATCGCTTCAACCGGTAATCACGTCCATGTCGTGATCCACATCGCGGAAAGGTCAGTCTCCGCGTGGCGCCCGCAGAAGCAACAAGCACCGTGGCTGCATGGTCAGCGTCGCGCCGGCCTCCAGGGGACCCGGGTGGGCGGGGCTTCCGTCCGGGGTCGTCGTGTCCAGCGACGGCTCGAATGTCTCACCGAATTCCTTGCCTGGAAGAACGATCTCGGTCGGATCGGCGCCTGCATGCATGAGCAACAGCCACGAATGGTCAGTGATCAGCTCGCCGTCACGCGTGCGCGATTGGCTGTTAGACCCGTCGATCCACATGCCGAGGGTCTGGCGACCTTGATCGAACCAGTCACCCTCATCATTCTCCTGCCCATCGCCGCGAAGCCAGATCAGGTCTGGTTTGCCGTTGTGCGTCTCGCGGCCTTCGAAGAACTCTGCCTGGCGAAGCGCGGGGCTATCTGCTCGCAGATGCACGACCCGACGAGCAAACGCCAGCATGCCCTCTGTATCTGGAGTGACGCTCCAATCCACCCACGAGGTCTCGTCGTCGAGGCAGTAGGCGTTGTTGTTGCCCTTTTGGGTGCGCCAGAACTCATCGCCGGCGGTCAGCATCGGCGTGCCCGTCGACAGGAGAAGCGTGGCGAGCATGTTGCGCGCCTGCCTGGTGCGCAAAGCGATGATGGCTGGATCATCGGTCTCGCCCTCGACCCCGTGATTCCAGGAACGGTTGTCGTTGGTGCCGTCGCGATTGTTCTCGCCGTTGGCCTCGTTGTGCTTGCTGTCGTAAGAGACGAGGTCGCGCAACGTGAAACCGTCGTGCGCGGTCACGAAGTTGATGGATTGCCAGGGCCTGCGCAGGTTGTGGTCATAGAGGTCGGATGACCCAGAGAGTCGATAGGCGAGGTCGCGCACTCCCCCGGCTTCGCCACGCCAGAAGTCACGCACCGTGTCGCGATAGCGACCGTTCCACTCAGCCCATTGCGCGCCGAAGTCGCCCACGCGGTAGCCCTCGCCGGTGGCATCCCACGGCTCAGCGATGAGCTTGCAACGCGAGAGGACCGGATCGGTCGTGATTGCCGTGAGCATCGAGGAGTCTCGGTCGAAGAATCCGCCGTTGGGTCTGCCGAGGGTGCTCGCGAGGTCGAAACGAAAGCCATCGACGCCGAGTTCGGTCGACCAGTAGCGCAGCGCGTCGGTCACCATGCGGATCACCGTGGGCGAGGCGGCCTCGAGGGTGTTGCCGCAACCGGTGATGTCGGCCATGTAGCCGCGCTTGTTGTGCAGGTAGTAGGCCGGTGCATCGTAGCCGCGGAAGCTAAGCGTCGGCCCGTCCGGTCCACCCTCACAGGTGTGGTTGAAGACGACGTCGACGATGACCTCGATGCCCGAAGCGTGGAGTGCCGCCACCATGGTGCGGAACTCCTCGACCTCGCGCCCAGGCTCGCTCGCATACGCCGCGTGCGGAGCAAAGAACCCCAACGGCGAATAGCCCCAGAAGTTGTGGCGACTGGCGCGCAGGAGCGACGGTTCGTCACAGAATGTCATCACCGGCAGCAGTTCGACGCTCGTCACACCGAGCCGTACGAGGTGCTCGACGGCGACCGGGTGAGCCAGTCCGAGGTAGGTGCCGCGCAGGTTTTCGGGGATGTCTGGGTTGGACTTGGTGAAGCCTTTGACGTGCAGCTCGTAGAGAACCGTCTCTTCGAAGGGCACGTCGGGCTTGACGCCGGTGTCGGGGCCGCCCGGAGAGGTGACCATCGACAAGGGCACGCTGCCCAGCGAGTCGACCTGAGACTGACGGCCATGCTCAGGGTCGCCGACATAGCCGAGGGCTGCCCCCAGCGAGGTCAGGGTGCCACTGATCCTGCGGGCATACGGGTCGATCAGTAGCTTGTTCGGGTTGCAGCGCAGCCCGTTCGAGGGGTCATACGGTCCGTAGACGCGATAGCCGTAGCGCTGGCCAGGAGTCACTCCTGGCACAAGCCCGTGCCACACGCCGAACGTGCGCTCGGTGAGCTCAATGCGACGCTCTTGACCCTCGTCGGAGACGAGGCACAGCTCGACGCGCTCGGCGA
>JAOPXA010000120.1 GCA_025965395.1 Nocardioidaceae bacterium
GGCTCCGGTGGGCCACAATGAGGCGGTGCACCTTGCCCTAGACTCTCATCCCGATGGTGCGCGGATCGCCACGTTGGACGCGGCAGGGCATTCATACGGCGATGACCTTGTCGTCAGCCTGCACGACCTGCCGGCCGAAGTTGCTCGCCGAGAACGTCACCGTCCACGCTGGGTCTGGGAGTCTGCAACGCGCTGGTACCCGGCGCTCCTCGCTGCTGGTGTGCGGGTCGAGCGCAGCGTCGAGCTGAGGCTCTGCCACGTGATCCTGCGGAACTCGGCCCTCACCGCTGGCTCAGCGCTCGCCACCGCGCGACCAGGTCCTTGGGATGCCACGCCAGGTGTCGTCGTACCAGGGCGTGAGGAGCAAGCGGGTCTCTTTGATGTGGTCAGCCAGCCAAGGCCACTTGACGTATGCGCTGAGTTCGCCTCGCAAGTGGCCACGGTCCAAGCCTGCGACTCCCCCGGCCCTTTGAGATTGCTCCTAGCGGCCGAATCGGCCGGCGCGCTCGTTGCTGTTGAGATTCAGCACGCGGGTCTGCCCTGGGACGCCGCCCTTCATGACCGGCTGCTCACCGACCGCCTTGGTCCTCGTCCCCTTGGAGGCGAACGTCCAGCCAAGCTGGAAGCGCTCGCCGTGACGATTCGCGAGACCTTGGGAGCCCCGGATCTGAATCCTGACTCTCCCGCTGATGTCCTCAAGGCACTCCGACGCGCCGAGCTGACCGTGACCACGACTCGTTCGCGGGAGCTGGAGCACATCGACCACCCGGTCATCGCTCCACTCCTGACCTATAAGAAGCTCTCCCGCTTGCACGCCGCGAACGGATGGCAGTGGCTGGAGGCATGGATCAGAGACGGTCGCTTCCATCCGGTCTATGTGCCTGGCGGCGTCGTCACCGGGCGTTGGGCAGCAAGCGGAGGGGGTGCCCTCCAACTGCCCAAGGAGATACGCGGTGCGGTGGTAGCCGACCCCGGTTGGAAGCTCGTCGTGGCCGATGCGGCGCAGCTTGAGCCCCGCATTCTTGCCGGCATGTCTGGTGATCGACGGATGACGGAGGCGGGCCAAGACGGAGATCTCTACGAAGGAATCGTCGCCGCGGGAGCGGTTTCCACACGGGCAGAGGCCAAGCTGGCGCTCCTTGGCGCCATGTACGGAGCCCGCTCGGGAGATAGCGGTCGACTCCTCCCCCGCCTCACGACGGCGTTCCCCGATGCGATCGCTCTCGTGGAGGCTGCAGCACGCGCTGGTGAGCGCGGAGAGGTGGTTTCGACACGGCTGGGGCGAAGCTCTCCTGCACCGGGTGAAGAGTGGCGCGACCGGCAACGTACGAGCTTCGGTCCCGATGCCACCAAGGGCGAACGTGCCTCCGCAGCCGCGGAGAGTCGGAGTTGGGGCAGGTTTACGCGAAACTTCATCATTCAGGGCACGGGCGCGGAGTGGGCCTTGTGCTGGATGGCCGGGCTCAGGAATCTCCTCTGGGCGCTCGGGCAAGGTGGACTCGCGGAGAGACCCCAATTGGTCTTCTTCCTGCACGATGAACTCGTCGTGCATGCACCGGCCCACCTGGCCGAGGAGGTTGCCGTCGCCATGCGCCAAGCAGCGCATGACGCCGGCCAGATGCTGTTCAGTGGCTCGGTGATCGACTTCCCGATCACCGTGGCGATCGTCGATTCCTACGCGGAAGCGAAGTAGCGACTCCCACGCTTCAGGCGAGGCGCCTACGGCGAAGCCAAGGATGGGCGACGGAGTCTGGCACGAAGCCGTCGTCGGAAGCGTGGACCGTTACTCCCGGTGGGACGATCTCGTCGATTCGGTCGAGGATCTCGGTCGTGAGCGTGACGTCCACGGCACCGAGCTGTGACTCCAGGTGGGTCAGAGTGCGGGGCCCGATGATCGGCGCCGTGACGGCAGGATGCTGCATGACGAAGGCAAGAGCCATGTGGATGAGTGACATGCCCGCATCTGCGGCCAGATCGCCCAGCGCGTCGACCGCCGCCAGCTTGCTTTGGTTGGCGGGGAGCGAGAGGTCAAACCGCGACGGCTGGAACTTCGTACGTGACGACGTCGCATCGGGCGAGCGACGGTCGACGCCGCTCAGCCAGCCACTCGCGAGGGGGCCCCAGGTGATCACACCCATCCCGTAGTCCTGGGTGGCAGGCAGGAGATCGGCCTCGATCGCACGGACGAGAATCGAATAGGGAGGTTGCTCGGTCACAAACCTCCCCAGCCCCTTCTTTTCGGCGACCCACTGGGCCTCGACGACTTTGTGGGCGGGAAACGTGGACGATCCGAAAGCGCGGATCTTGCCCTGCGTCCGCAAATCTGTCAGGGCCGACAGCGTCTCCTCGATATCGGTCGCGTTGTCGGGTCGGTGGATCTGGTACAGGTCGATCCAATCGGTATGGAGGCGTCGCAGGCTGTTTTCGACCTCCGTGATGATCCACCGGCGCGAGTTGCCCCGCATGTTCGGGTTGCCACCGGGCAAGCCAGGAGCCGCCGGGTCCATCGGGAAATGCACCTTGGTCGCCAGGATGACATCGTCGCGCTTGCCACCGGCCAACGCCTTGGCAAGGATCACTTCGGACTCTCCGTCCGAGTAGAAGTCAGCCGTGTCGATGAAGTTGATCCCCGCATCGAGTGCGCGGTGAATCACGGCGATCGACTTGTCGTGGTCGGGTTCGCCCCAAGCTCCGAACATCATGGCGCCGAGACAGAGCGGGCTGACCCGCATACCGGTAGGACCGAGGTAGCGATATTCCATAGGGTCAACATAGGGCCCCGCGGAGCCACGCGTCATGATGGAGTCTCTACCGCGGGCTATCTACCGACGGGTAAGGGGGGGCTTCTGTGCGGATCGCATTGCTGTCGTATCGCAGCAAGGAGCACTGCGGTGGCCAAGGCGTCTACGTCCGCCACCTGAGTCAGGGGCTCGTCGATCTGGGCCACACCGTCGAAGTCTTTTCGGGTCAGCCCTACCCCGAGGGACTTGACCCGCAGGTCACCTTGACGAAAGTCCCGAGCCTCGACTTCTTTCGCGAGCCGGACCCCTTTCGTACGCCGCGACTCAAGGAGTTTCGCGACACGGCAGACGTGCTCGAGTATGCGGTGACGCTGACTGGCTGCTTCGCGGAACCTCTTACCTTCAGCCTCCGTGCGGCACGGTTGATGCGTGAACGGGGCGCGGAGTTCGACATCATCCACGACAACCAGAGCCTGGGCTATGGATTGCTCCAGATCATGCGACGTGGTCATGCCCTGGCGGTCACCGTGCACCACCCGATCAGCCGCGATCGTGCCGTCGACCTGGCCGCAGCTAGCTGGCGCCGCAAGCTCTCCGTGGCCCGTTGGTATGGCTTCGTACGCATGCAGGCACGCGTCGCCCGGAGGGTCCCGATCGTGGTTGCGGTTGCCGGCGCATCGGCGGCCGACTCCGTTGAGGACTTCGGCCTGAATCCGCAGCAGATGCGCGTCGTGCCGTTGGGGGTCGACACGGACCTCTTCAGGCCGCTGGCTGAGCGCGTGCCCGGCCGGATCGTCGCGATCGCTAGCGCCGATCGCCCGTTGAAAGGCATCGTTCACCTGCTTGAGGCGCTCGCCAAGCTCCGCACCGAGCATGACGTCGAGCTGCACCTGGTCTCGCGCCTGGAATCAGGCGGCATCACCGAACGCCGCATCGCTGAGCTCGGCATCACCGATGCCGTGAAAGTCGTCAGCGACCTCACCGACGCGGAACTGGCTGCACTTCTCGCCTCAGCCGAGGTCATGTGCGTGCCGTCGTTGTATGAGGGGTTCTCGCTGCCGACCGTCGAGGCGATGGCCTGTGGCACTCCGGTGATCGCGAGTCGCGCGGGCGCCCTGCCCGAGGTCGTTGGGCCAGATGGCGATTGCGCCCTGCTCGTGGAGCCGGGAAACGCCGAGGCGCTGGCCTCGGCCATCCGCGACCTGATCGACTCGCCGGAACTCCGGGCGCGGCTTGGGGCCGCCGGACGCCAACGGGCGCTCGACCGCTACAGCTGGGCGTCGGTCGCTCAGGCCACCGTTGATGCGTACGGTGAGGCCATCGAGGTCGCCCAAGCACAGAGGAGCGCCCATGCTGACCGTTGACTTCGACCGGTTGAGGGTGGGCCGCGGCACGAAATTCATCGACGTAGGCGCGGGCGCTGGCAGGCACTCATACGAGGCACTGCGCCGTGGCGCCGTCGTCACGGCGTTCGACATGGATGAGGTCGAGCTCAAGGGTGTCGCCGACATGTTCGGTGCCCTGGCTGAGGAGGGTGAGGTTCCACCCGGCGGAAGCGCAGAAGCGGTCGTCGGCGATGTCCTCGAAATGCCCTATGCCGACGGGTCCTTTGACTGCGTGGTCGCCTCTGAGATCCTCGAGCACGTACCTGAGGATGTGCAAGCGATCTCCGAGCTGGTGAGGATCTTGGCACCCGGCGGCATCCTTGCGATCACGGTCCCGCGCTGGCTGCCGGAGCGCATCTGCTGGGCGCTGTCGGGTGAGTACCACGCCAACGAGGGCGGGCACATCCGCATCTACCGCGCGGATGAGCTGCGACGCAAGGTCACCGAAGCCGGGGTGGAGTTCATCCACCAACACCACGCGCACGCCCTTCACGCGCCGTTCTGGTGGCTCAAGTGTGCGGTGGGCGTCGGCCGCGACCAGCATCCTCTGGTGAAGGGCTACCACCGTCTCCTGGTGTGGGACATGATGCAGGCGCCACCCCTCACCCGCGTCGCCGAACGCGTGCTCAACCCGGTCATCGGCAAGAGTGTCGCTCTCTACTTTCGAAAGCCGGTCTGACCATGCCTCACTACCCTGTGCCTGCTCTCCAGGGTCTCTTCAGCGACGCTCAGTGCCTCCTCACAGCGGACACGATCGCGCGCGCCCAGCATCAGCACAGCGGCGCGATCCGTTGGTTTGCGCAAGGACACACCGATCCTTGGGATCACGTGCAGTGCGCCATGGCGCTCAGCGCCACCGGACACCACGAGACTGCCGCCCGTGCGTACGGGTGGTTGCGCGACACCCAACGGTCCGACGGGTCGTGGGCGATTCGATATGACGACAATGGCGTCGTCGATCCACACACCGATGCCAACTTCTGCGCCTATGTCGCCACGGGTGTCTGGCACCACTGGCTCATCACTCAAGACAGAGATTTTCTCACGTCGATGTGGCCGACCGTCGTGGCCGGGATCGAAGCGGCCCTGAGGCATCAACGACCCGACGGAGCAGTCGCCTGGGCCAGCACCGACCGCGGTCCTGAGCCGGATGCGCT
This sequence comes from Nocardioidaceae bacterium, assembly GCA_025965395.1. GTDB lineage: Bacteria > Actinomycetota > Actinomycetes > Propionibacteriales > Nocardioidaceae > JAOPXA01. The sequence continues at coordinate 5,284 of JAOPXA010000120.1, forward strand.
GCTGAGCAGCAACGCGAGCATCCAGCTCAGCCTCCGCTGCGCTGTGGCTCTCGCCGAGGTGCAGGAAGAGGTGAGGCCCGACTGGGAGCTTGAGGCTGGACGCATCGGTCATGCAGTTCTGGCTCACCCTGAGCTCTTCCTGGCGAAGGAGACTCATGCCATGGACTGGTACTACCCCGTGTTGACCGGTCTGCTCGGCGCTGAGGCCGGTGGCGCCCACATAGACCGGCGGTGGGAGGAGTTCGTCACCGAAGGCCTAGGCGTGCGGTGCGTCTCTGATCAACCGTGGGTCACGGGCGCCGAGACCTGCGAGCTGGTCCTGGCTCTGGACGCCTTGGGGCGCGATGCTGATGCTCACGCTCAGTTCGCGGCGATGCAGCACCTGAGGGACACAAGCGGTGGCTACTGGACCGGACTCGTGTACAGCGACGACAAGCGGTGGCCCGTCGAGCGGACGACGTGGACGGGAGCAACAGTGATCCTGGCCGCGGACGCCCTGACGCGCTCCACGCCGGGCAACGGTGTGTTCCGCGGGGAGGGCTTATTGCCTTTTCGGGAGTCCGCTCCCGAGGGATGTCCATGCACGACGCGGGTATGACGGTGATGCCCGAGGAGCTCGTCGATTTGATCTCTGACGTTCGGGGTTTCATGCCACGCGATGAGGGTTTGGCGCTCCACGCGGCAGCTCTGCTGCACATGAACGCCGGGGTGGCAGTCGAGATCGGCACATATTGCGGAAAGTCGACGCTCTACCTCGCCCACGCGGCCTCGGTCACCGGATCGAGCGTTGTGACGATCGATCACCACCGTGGCTCAGAGGAGCATCAGGTCGGTTGGGAGTATCACGACACGACGCTCGTCGACCCGGTCACGGGGTTGTTCGATACGCTGCCCAGCCTGCGCACGACGCTCGCATCCTCGGGTCTGGAGGAGTTTGTCGTCCCGATGATCGGGCGCTCCGCCGCGATTTCGCGCTGGTGGCGAACGCCCGTGGACCTCGTCTTCATCGATGGCGGTCATACCGAGGAGGCCGCTCAAGCGGACTTCGACGGGTGGTCGCCGTGGGTGCGCGTTGGCGGCGCGCTCGTCATCCACGACGTATTTCCAGATCCGGCGGACGGTGGGCAAGCGCCCTACCGCATCTACCGCAAGGCGCTCGACAGCGGAGAGTTCGCCGAGGAATCAGTCACCGGCTCGATGCGCGTGCTGGTGCGCGTACGTCCCTAAGCTGGCGCCAACCACAGCACGCCGACGGGCGGCAGCTGAAGGACCGCCGAAGCCGGCAGCCCGTGCCAGGGCTCATTGACCGCCTCGACCGCACCAAGGTTTCCGACGCCTGAGCCTCCGTAGGCGCCCGCATCCGTGTTGAGCACCTCGCGCCAGGTGCCCGCAAACGGCAGACCCACTCGATAGTCGGCGTGCGTTCCTCCGGAGAAGTTTGCGATGCACGCAATCTGCGATCCGTCCGTGCCGATGCGCAGGAAGCTGACGACGTTGCCAGCGGTGTCGCTTGCATCGATCCAGCGGAAGCCTTCGGGGCGACAATCCGCTGAGTACAGCGCTGGCGACGACTTGTAGAAGTGATTGAGGTCGGCCAGGAGGTGCAACGTGCCGCTGTGCAACGGGTCATCCAGCAGGTGCCAGTCGAGCGATCTAGACTCGGCCCACTCCTGCTCCTGACCGAACTCGCCACCCATGAAGAGCAATTGCTTGCCCGGATGAGCCCACATGAAGGCAAGCAATGAGCGCATACCCGCCGCTTTGTTCCAGGCGTCACCGGGCATCCGGTCCCAGAGCGATCCCTTGCCGTGCACTACTTCGTCGTGAGAAAGCGGCAGGACGAAGTTCTCCGTGTAGGCATAGACCATAGCGAAGGTCATCTCGCCGTGATGATACGAACGGTGGACCTGCTCGTGAGCCAGATAGTCGAGCGTGTCGTGCATCCAGCCCATGTTCCACTTGAAGCCGAAGCCGAGCCCGCCCACGTCGGTGGGGCGGCTGACTCCGGGCCATGCGGTGGACTCTTCGGCGATCATCATCACACCGGGGTGCTCGCGGTAGACGGTGGCGTTGAGCTCTTGAAGGAGCCTGACGGCTTCGAGGTTCTCGCGCCCGCCGTGCTCGTTCGGCGACCACTCGCCGTCCTCGCGTGAATAGTCGAGGTACAGCATCGAAGCCACGGCGTCGACGCGAAGACCGTCGAGGTGGTACTCCTCGAACCAGAACAGGGCGTTGGCAACGAGGAAGTTGCGCACCTCGTGGCGTCCGAAGTTGAAGACGTACGTGCCCCAGTCAGGCTGCTCGCCGCGTTGGGGGTCGGGATGCTCGTACAGGGACGTGCCGTCGAAGTGGGCGAGGGCAAACCCATCCTTGGGGAAATGCGCTGGCACCCAGTCGACGATGACGCCGATGCCGCGTTGGTGCAGCTCGTCGACGAACCAACGGAAGTCGTCTGGCGACCCGAAGCGCGCCGTCGGTGCGTAGTACGAGGTCACCTGATAGCCCCACGAGCCCCCGAACGGGTGCTCAGCCACGGGCATCAGCTCGACGTGGGTGAAGCCGGTCTCGACGAGGTAGTCGCCGAGCTCATCGGCCAGCTGCCGGTAGTCGAGGCCCTGTCGCCACGAGCCGAGATGCACTTCGTAGATGCTGATCGGAGCATCGGTCCAGTTGGTGCTGTTGCGCTT
>JAOPXA010000195.1 GCA_025965395.1 Nocardioidaceae bacterium
GTTTGCTCGACGGCTGCGGTCGCCTGCTGGCTGAGATTGACGACGACACCGTCGACGCAACCTCCGCAGACGATTCCGTCCCGGCGCACAGATGGCGTGAAGTGGAGGTCGAGCTGTGGCACGACGATCAGAGCGACGATTCGCTCACTATGCTCTCTTCATTGATCGAGGAATTGCGACGGGCTGGTGGTCGTCCGTCCCATGCATCCTCCAAGATCGCTCGAGCGCTTACGCAGCCGTCGGCCAGCGCCACGAAGAAGCGCAAGGAACTCGCTGGTGAGGTCATCGCGACTTACCTCGCCGAACAGCAGCGCGTGATCCTGTCAGGTGACCTCGCACTGCGACGGGCCGATGCGGGCGCCGTTCACAAGACGCGGGTCGCGACTAGGCGCATGCGCAGCACGCTCCGCAGTTTTCATAACTTCATTGATCACGAACGGGCGACCAGTCTCGATGCCGAGCTGCAGTGGTACGCGGCTCTCTTGGGTGAAGTGCGGGACCGGCACGTCCTTCAGCAACGCCTCGACTCGATGGCTGCTTCGCTCGATGACAGCATGTGACCTGACGCGGTCCGAGCCGTCATCGACGCCGCCCTGTGCGCCGAGCTGAACGAGCACTGGCGGATCCTCCAGAAAGCCCTCGTCGCCGACCGCTACCTCGCGTTGCTGGCCGACATTGACGACTGGATTCGCAATCCGCCGTGGACTACGCAGGCGCAGAAGCCTGCCAGGACCTTGACCAGAGCAGCACGCAAGGCCGAGAAGAAGGTGTCAAAGCGTCTCGAACGTGCCCTCGCTTCGGGTGACATTCACCAGATGCACGAGGTACGCAAGGCTGCGAAACGAGCGCGCTACGCCGCCGAGGCCGCACACGATGCGAAGGGGCACGGTGCCACAATCCAGACGCTGCTGGAGCTCCTCGGCGAACACCAGGACAGCCTCACCAGCGCCGCCTTTCTACAGCGGCTTGGCGCCTCGACCGAAGCCGACGGGAACGCGTTCGCGCTCGGCATCCTGTACGAGAACGAGCAGCGCACCGCGCGTCTCGCTCGGAAGAAGGCCCGTCGCGTGGCAAAGAAGCGCCCCTGAACTCACATGCACCAGATCGGTTCCTTGGCGGCCGGCCACCGTTCGACGTCGTCGACGTCGTCGAGGTTCACCGAGTACGCAGCATCGCGCTTGGGGCTGAGCCACAGCTCGCGGCCGCCGTAGCGGTACGTCGTATTGGTGGCGCCAGCGGGCAGCCTCGACGAGCCGTCGTAGGTCGTCCGCAGGGAGTCGGCAAGCTCACCAGTCGTGTCACGCCAGTAAGAGATGTCCTTGGCATAGTCCCCGAGCGTGACGAACGTTATGTCCTCCCAGCCGCAGTGTTCGGCTCCACGGTGCGACGCGATCGTGGTGACAGGGACCCTGTTGCCGGCCGGATCGGTCCACACGTCAAGGGGGCCGCTGTCAGCGATCTCGGGAGCTAGCTCCGACGGATCACACTGAGCCCAGGACTCAATCCCCCAGCCCGTGGCGCCACCGATATCGGTGATGTCATTGGCCACGACAAAGGCGATTTTCGTGCGCCCTTCGACGTCGTACGAGTAGAGGACGCGGTCAGGATCGGCTCGCTCGATCACGTAGCCGGTCTCGGCGAGTCCGCTCTGCCGCGGGTTGATGTTCTTCAGGTGATCCTGCATGGCGTCAGCCGCATTCGACTTGACGGTGGCGCCACTGCTCTCGTTGTCCGCGCCTCCCCCGTCGTACGCCTTGCCCGTGCATTCCAACGCCCTGCCAGCCGAACCAGCCCGCTCAGCGACCGTGGCATCATCGGCGTAGTCGACTCGAAGGTCGAGCGGACCGTCATAGACGGCGCCCGCCTTCGGCATCGACGGTCTCGGCTCCTCGGAAGCGCAGCCGGTGAGGAGCAGCACGGACGCCGCGAGACCAAGCAGAAGGCGCACGTACAAAGAGTCAGTCCTTGGGCGGCAACGAATCGGGAGTTCCACCCCAGAGCCAGTCGAACGTGACGACAGCGTTGCCAAAGTTCTTGGCCATGATCTCGTCTCGCTTCTGCTGCGCTGGTCCATCGGGCAGATGGTAGGCCTCGCCATGGTCACGCGAAGCCTGCTGGATCACGGTGGCACGCGGCTTGCGGGCCTCCTCGTATGCCTTGAGCGCCTCTTCGACGCTGCTGGTGTCGGCCTCGGTGAGCTTCTCTGCGAGGATCCATGCGTCTTCGACAGACTGTGCCGCTCCTTGTGCCTGATGCGGGAGCATCGGGTGACAGGCGTCGCCGAGAAGCGCAATGCGTCCCTGCGTCCAGTAGTCGAACGGGTTCCGGTCAAGCAGCGGCCACGGGTGAACTTCCTTGGCAAGCTGCATCAGCTTGTAGAGCTTCTCGTCCCATACCTCGAACGGCTCGATGGCCGCGTCACGGTCCCCGACTGCTGACCACGACTCCGGCATCTCTTCTTCCCACGGCACGATCGCGGCGAGCATGAGGAACTCTCCACGGCGTACGAGGAAGTGCACGACGTGTCGCTCGGGTCCGACCCATACGGCGAGCCGTGGCTCGAGCCACGCGTGCATCGGATCCTTCCGGAGATCCTCGATGGGGATCAGCGACCACCACAGGATGTTGCCTTCGAACGTGGGCTCATCGAAGATACCGATCGACTTGCGGATGTTGGAGTGCAGGCCGTCGGCGCCGATAATGACGTCGGCCTTGTACTGATTGCCGTCGGCGTCAATTGCGACTCCCCCGGCTCCTTCGGACTCGGCGCGAACGATGTCGATTCCGAACCTGACGTCTACGTCCTTCATGTCCTTGTTGGGTTCGGCCACGGCATCAAGCAGGGTCCGGTGCAGGTCAGCGCGATGCA
>JAOPXA010000124.1 GCA_025965395.1 Nocardioidaceae bacterium
GGCCAAGTCGCGCACGTCGACCTCGACGTTCCGATCCGCCCAGAGAGCCTCGTACGCCGACTGGCCCGCTACCTGCCACCCGACGTCAGCGTCCGCAAGATCTCTGAAGCGCCCGAGGGCTTCCACGCCCGCTTCTCGGCAATCGAACGGCGGTATGTCTACCGGCTCTGCGACACCACCGTCGTGCCCGACCCTTTGCAGCGGCGCCACATCGCCACCTTCCGCCATCAGCTCGACGTGACCGCTATGAACTACGCCGCACAGCACCTTCTGGGTGATCACGATTTTGCGTCCTTCTGCAAGCGGCGCGAAGGCGCGACCACGATCCGCACCTTGCGCCAGCTCTCCTCGCTCAGACGTGCTGACGACGTCATCGAGACGACGGTGCGAGCCAACGCGTTCTGCCACTCCATGGTGCGGTCCCTCATGGGCGCGCTCGTCGCCGTCGGTGAGCATGCGTATGAGCCAGAGTGGGCCGCTCACGTGCTCAAAGCGGGCGTACGCCATGCCCGCGTGACCGTCATGCCTGCACGAGGCCTCACCCTCGAAGAAGTGGTCTATCCCTCAGAAGCGCAGCTCGCAGCACGCGCTCTCGAGGCGCGGACGAGGCGCACCCTGTGACCCGTTGGCTGGCGATCTTGGTCGCCCTCACCGCCCTCCTCGCGGGAGATCCAGCGGCTGCCGATGTGGGTGCCCTGCCGCCAGTTGCGGCCCGCGTCGACTACCAGCTCGGTGCCGCCTACAAGCCGGCCGCGGGCGTTCAGGTCGTGACGCGTGACCGCACGGCGCATCCTGCCAAGGGCCGATACTCGATCTGCTACGTCAACGCCTTCCAGACGCAACCAGGTCGCCTGACGTGGTGGAAGACGCGGCACCCCAAGCTTTTGCTCCGAAAGAAGTCCGGTGCCCTTGTCACCGACCCGGGCTGGCCGGACGAAGTGCTGTTCGACATCCGTACCGCGGCCAAACGTACCGCTCTTGCCGAGGTTGTCGACCGCTGGTTCGCTGGCTGCAAACGTGACGGCTTCCAAGCGATCGAACCGGACAACCTCGATTCGTGGACGCGGTCGAAGGGTCTGATCCGCCGCAAGTCGACGGTCGCCATGGCCCGCCTGCTGACCGTCTCAGCTCACACCTACGGGTTGCCCATTGGCCAGAAGAACACGCTGTCGCTTGCCCCTAAGGGCAAGGCGATTGGCTTCGACTTCGCCGTCACTGAAGAGTGCCAGGTCTACGCCGAGTGCGGCGGGTACCAAAAGGCATACGGCGACCACGTCATCGAGATCGAGTATGCCGACAACGGTCGCCGCTACTTCACCCGCGCCTGCAAGAAGCGCGGCACCTCTATCTCGGTCGTCTTCCGCGACCGCGATCTGGTCAAGCGTGGCAAGGCCGGCTACGTCTACGAGACGTGCTGAGAGGATAGGCGCATGGGCGTCACATGGGACCAGGTCGTGGCGATTGCTTCGGCCCTGCCCGAGGTCGAAGAGTCGACGTCTTACGCGACGCCTTCCCTCAAGGTGAAGGGCAAGCTCTTCGCCCGGCTGCGCACCGAAGCCGAGGGCGGCCTGGCACTCAAGTGCTCGGCAGAGGACAAGATCGCTCTGCTCGAGTCGGCCGATCCTGCCTACTACACGACGCCCCACTACGACCGCTCCCCCTACATCCTGGTCGATCTCGCTCACGTCGACCGGGACGAGTTGGTCGAGCTCATCACCGACGCGTGGCTCATCGCAGCACCCGTACGCGTTCGCAAGGCGTACGAAGCGTGACCGACCACTACTTCTCTGGCGAGCCGGGCGTCGCCGACAAGCGCGCCACCATCACCGCGTGGATCTGGGATACCGAGTTCACGTTCACCACGGCGAGCGGCGTCTTTGCCAAGGAGCACCTCGACAAGGCGACGGACGTCCTTCTCCGGGCCAGCCCGCCCCCTCCCGCAGGCAGCACGCTGCTCGACCTCGGCTGCGGTTGGGGAGCCATTGCGTGCGCCGTGGCGGTCGCCTCCCCCGACACGGTGGTGCACGCCATCGACACCAACACCCGTGCTCTCGACCTGACCCGCATCAACGCCGAACGCCTCGAGCTCTCCGAGCGGGTCCTGGCGTTCCTGCCTGACGACGTGCCCGCCGATGCGACATACGACCAGATCTGGTCCAATCCACCGATCAGGATCGGTAAAGCTGCGCTGCACGACCTGTTGCTCCGCTGGCTTCCTCGCCTCACACCTGACGGCACCGCGCGCCTCGTGGTCGGCAAGAACCTCGGCGCAGACTCGCTCCAAGATTGGCTGACCGATCAAGGCTGGCCCACCGCACGCGAAACCAGCGAAAAAGGCTTCCGCGTCCTCGTCGTACGCCGACCCGCCTGACGTTGAACTAGTTGACGACGACGAGCTTCCTGACCGACGACCGCGATCCGGTGATGTCGTCAGTACCGGAGTAGACGACGCTGATCCTGTGCGTGCCGGTGGCGTCGAACTTCGGCAGCCTGATCTTCATACTCCGGAAGCGATCGACGACCAACGGGTACTCGCCGACGACGTCCGTGCCGTCGAACACCGTGATGGTTCCGGTCGGTCGCGCGACCCTAGCCACGATGACACCTACGGTGATGTCGACATTGCGCGTGATCTTGATCGACGCCGGGACGTACAAACCGGTGTATGACTTCGCCTTGGCAACCGTGATGGTCGTGGGCACTGATGCAGAAGGTTCGGCCGATCCGCCCAGGTAGAAGGCCTGGAGAGAATGCGTCCCCGCTGACAACGTGCCGCTCGAAAGGTTGAACACCGCGTTACCGCTCTTGAGCGTCGACCGAGCAATCACGGTCGAACCCTCACGGATCTCGACGTCGCCTCGCTCAGCGCCCGCGCTGGAGCGCACCGACACCAC
>JAOPXA010000128.1 GCA_025965395.1 Nocardioidaceae bacterium
GCCGTGGGGTTCCATCAGTGCCAGCTGGGTCATGGCCATCCCGGTGCTCGACATCTTGGCGATTTCGTTCATGCGACCGTCTGCACCCCAGGCCGGTTTTGGGATCCTGCTGATCTTTCCCGTCATCTGGATGGCCAGCAGCTTCGGCAAGCTCGGCGCCTGGCTGGGCCCTACCATCGCCATCGTTCCTCTGTGGTCAGTAGCGCTGGCATCGGACAACCGGTTCAACCCAAATCAACTTGCGCCCCTGTTAAGCATTCCCATCGTCCTGATCTTCACCTCGGCGTCGACCTACCTGGCCAACAGCCGCGTCAATGCGCAGCGGATCCTGTTGCGCAGCCAGACCAACATGTTGGAGGCCGCTCTCGAACGCACCCGGGTCCAAGAAAGCCTCATCACGGAGGCACTCGACGCGATCGACCTCAGCGTGATCAGCCTTTCTCCCCAGGGGCGTGTCATCACGGCCAACAAGGCAACTCATCGGATGTCCGCTGAGTTCGGCTTTGCCATCGACGGCGCGTTTACGGGCATGCCGGTCTACCGGTCCGATCGCACGACCCCCGTCCAACAACGCGACCTGCCTCATGCGCGGGCTCTTCGGGGAGAGCCCGTCCAGAGCGAAACCGTGTGGCTCGGACACCCCGGAGACAAGCGCGTCGCCCTCGACATCAGCGCACGGAGGATCCGAGACACCCACGGCAAGGTGCAGAGCGTCGTGATGGTGTCGCGTGACGTCACGGGCGAAGCCGATGCCATTCAGGCCCGCGACGACCTCGTCACCTCGGTGTCCCACGAACTCCGCACTCCCCTCACGTCGATCCTCGGCTATCTCGACTTGGTGCTGGAGGACGAGACACTGGCGCCCCGCACCCGCGAGATGCTCGATATCGCGCTCAAGAACGGAGATCGACTGCTTTCGCTCGTCGCGGACTTCTTGACTGCGCGCGATCGCGGCGCCTCCGGCGGCATGAAGATCTCGCTGAGTGAGTGCGACTTCGCCGAGATCGTCGGCGAATCCATCCAGTCGGTGCGACCGGTCGCGATCGAGCGCATCATCGCCGTCGGGCTCGAGCCCTCGCCCAACGTCCCGCTCGTGGCTGATCCGTTCCGGCTGCGCCAAGTCGTCGACAACCTGCTCTCGAACGCCATCAAGTACAACACCGTCGGCGGGCGCGTAACGGCCCTCATCACGACGACCGAGCTCAGCGACGGACGTCCCGCAGTCGAGCTCAAAGTGGTGGACACCGGTCGCGGCATGACGCCGCAAGAGCAGACGCGGCTTTTTGAAAAGTTCTATCGCGCCGAGTCAGTCCGCGGATCGACGATCCATGGCACCGGGCTCGGGCTCAGCATCACGCGCGAAATCGTGAAACTCCATCACGGCACGATCACAGTCGAAAGTGAGCCCACCCAAGGCACCACCGTGACCGTGACCCTCCCGCTCGACGCCTCGCTCAACGAAACAAAGGTTCGTTCATGACTCTTGACATTGACACGCTCGTCGTCGTCTCCGCGGTCATCATGATCGTCACCTGTTTTATCTTCACTCTCACGACGGCCCTCCGGCACAACGACAGCGCCAACCGGATCTGGAGCACGAGCTTCATGGCTGCCGTGTCCGCCGGCGCATTCTCGGCCGTATGGGGATTGAGCGAAAGCGCTCCTATGGCGTCGATCGCTGCGGCAAGCGCGAGCATCGTCTTCAGCATTGGCGCGCTGTGGTCAGGGATGCGCGCTTTCAACGGCCGGTCGTCACTCCTGTGGATCGTTGTCCTCGCCGGGTTGGGCGCTGGAGCCACCGTGCTTTCCGAAGGTCCGCAAGGCGACTCCCAGTCAGGCAGCCTGGTCAAGTTCGCGCTGGCAAGTGTCCTCGCATGCCTCGCTGGAGCCGAGATGCGCGTGGGGGCCACGGCCCGCAACCTCAACGCACGCATCTTGCGTTTCGTCCTCTGGGCTTTCGGACTCGCATGCGCCGTAGGCGTCGGGGTCTCACTGGCCGTGGGAACGAACGAGTCCACGTTGCCTTCGTATCTCAACGATCGCGCGATTCTCGTGCTTGCGGTCGTCTACGTCTCGGCCGCGATGTGCCTTTCGGCTCTCCGGGTGGAGAAGTACGGCACCTGGTGGTCGGGCGGCGAGGCCCCCGAGAAGAAGCAACATTTCTCCCTTGGCGCGCTCACCGCAGACAATTTTTCCGACGCAGCCAAGGACCGCTTGTCTCGCATGGCGCTGCTCGGCGGCAACGCCTCCATCGTCGTCGCTGAGATCAACGACCTCGAAGAGATCAACACCGCGTTCGGTCGGGATGCGGGAGACCGCGCGCTCGTCGACTTCGCACAAATTCTCCGAACCCACGTGCCGGTCTCCGCGCTGATCGGGCATCTCCGGGCGGGCCGCTTCGCCGTCCTGTCGATTGTGTCGTCGCCCGAGGATGCCACCGCGATCGTCAGCGCGATTCAGTTGTCGCTCCTCGAGACGACCTTGGTCTCGGGCGCTGGGCTGCGCATCGACGCCAGATTCGGCTCTGCAGACACGTTCACCAAGAGCGCCAACTTCGACCAGTTGATGCAGGCGGCAGCGGCCAAACTCGATGCGGTCCACGCACGAACCTAAATTCTGTGCGCGACATTCATAAATCTTGAGCAGATCTTGAGCAAAAAATAATGTCATCTCACCACGAAAATAACAAAAACAAACGACGATGGGTGCAGGCCACATACGCGGCTTGACAGGCTACATACCCTCTTGGAGTTTTTGTGAACAACCCCACGCGACCAACCGGTCGAAACATGCCGCAGGGCAATGAACAGTATGTGAACCGCCTGCCTACCCCTGATCCTGAATTCGAGCGCTATGCGAACGAGTTCATGGAGAGCGTCGAGCAGCTTCCCACGTACCGTCCTACGGTCGGTTGCGTCGTTCCTGCGTACAACGAGGAAGAGTCGATCGCGGCCGTCCTCGACTGCCTGCTCGCTCAGACTCGACTTCCCGACGTCATCCACGTCGTCATCAACAACACCTCCGACGCCACCGTCGAGTACGCCAGCCACTATGCAGGCGTGCACACGAAGCCCGGCGAGAACGGTGGCGAGGAGCAGTTCACCGAGATCTTCGTGCATGACATCGGCGAAAACCCTGACAAGAAGGTCGGCGCGCTCAACTACGGCTTCCAGCTCGTCGAAGGCATGGACTACCTGCTCGGCGTCGACGGTGACACCACCGCCGACCCGATTGCGGTCGAGTCGTTGGTCTCGGAGATCGCCAGCGACGACCGCATCGGCGGCATCTCCGCGATCTACAGCATCGATGACACGTCGATCAAAGGCCTCATCCCGAAGTTCCTCATCGCCGGCCAGCGTGCACAGTTCGCGGCCTTCAACATGCAGAACATGCTCAAGGGTCGCAACATGGCCGTCCTGGGCGGTCAGTTCTCGATCTTCTCCACACAGGCGCTGCGCGAGGTCATGGAAGAAACGCACCAGCGCACTCCGTGGGTGAAGGACAGCGAGGTCGAAGACTCCCTGCTTTCGCTTCAGATCAAGAGCGCCGGCTACCTCACCAAGATCAGCGCCCACGCCCGCGCCAACGTCGGCGGCATGACCACCCTGCGTGGCCTCGACGGCCAGCAGGTCAAGTGGAACTTCGGCGCCGTCGAGCTGATGTGGCCCGGTCAGCGCGGCGACACCAAGGGGCAGCCGTTCCACCCCAACCTTCGCCTGCGTTGGTTCGAGAACCTCTCGATGGTCACCAACGCCATGACGCGTGTCATGTTCTTGATGCTGGCGATCACCTCGATCTACATCAGCGCGTTCGTCTTCAGCCCGATCTGGCTGATCCCGCCACTCGTCGCGACGCTCCTCAACACGCGCATCGCGCACTCGATGAAGCAAGCCAACAAGCGCGACTACCTGTTCGCTCTCTTGGTGTTCCCTGCGGAGATCTACATGTTTATCCGTATCGGACATTTCCTGCGCGCCTGGACCAAGTTCTTCAGCCACCAACAGACCGACAACTGGGCCGCACAAGCCAAGGCCGAGCGCGGCGCTGGTTACGCATACCTCATCCCGCTCTTCGTGATCTTGGCGTTGCTTGCCACCACGATGGCGATCTGGCTGCAGATCCCGATCGACGTCCAGTCCAACATCCTGGCGAGTTGCTGGCCGGTGCTCGGCATCATCACGGTCATTCAGACCGCGTGGATGTTCACCAAGTTGTTCAAGCGCTACAAGGGCTTCAAGGTCTGACCTCGTTGCTCTCCCCCGAATCTCTCCACCTTGTCACCCCTTCCCCGCACTAGGAGCACCTCTTGTCCACTCACCGTCGAAGTCTCACTGTCGCTGCGATCGCGTTGTCGCTCGTCGTGCTCTCGGGATGTTCCGCCTTGTCGGACTTCACCAAGGCCGACCCTAAGGCGGCCGCCACGGCCGCCACTACGGCCGCGCCCGTTCTCGATTCGCAGTTCACCAAGGACGGCACCTTCCAGTCACACGAGGAGATCGACGGACTCGACTTCGTCTATACCCTCTGGCCGACGAAGTCCACGCCTCGTACGAACGAGTGGTTTCCCTTGGGCAACAAGTACTTTTCGTTCACCTTCCAGGCGTACGACCTCGATCAAGAGATCCGCGACCCCTTCAAGACCAAGCGTCGTGTCTACCTCGACCAGATCCGCGTCACGTCGGCAACGGTGACCGCATCAGGCGTCAGCGAGGCTCCCTACGAGCTCAATGGTCGCGCCAAGCGGCTCACCTGGGATCCTCAGCCGCTCACCTCGAAGTACGGGATGATGATCACCAACCCGAAGGGCTCGTTCGAGATCCGCAACCAGGAGATCGGCCCGTTGGCCATGGACACCTACGGCATCAACCTGACGTTCGAGGCCACGGTCTTCATCCAGCGTTCGGCCGGGTCGAAGAGATACGAAGAGGAGACGATCCGCCAGGTTGTCCCGATCCAGATCTTCGCGTCTAAGACCCCGACTGTCGTCACTGACATCCCGGTGG
>JAOPXA010000150.1 GCA_025965395.1 Nocardioidaceae bacterium
CCGGTTCGTCAACGACAGCGCCGAGACGCTGACGGTGACGCGTGCGGCCTTCTCGTCGCAGCGGCTCACCAAGGATGCGGTCTGGTCAGGCTCGTCGACGATCAGCCCAGGAGGCGTACGCAATCTCGCCGCCGAGATGCCCGAGGCGCGTTGCGCGGTCGGCCCGATCGGAACCGTGACCGTCTTCTTCGTCGATGAGACCGGCGCGGCCCGCTCATCGGTGACGCCGGAAGACCGTTTCGGCTCGGTCTCGAAGTTCATGGATCGCGACTGCGCGCGCCTGACTGCCGAACGCACGGCATCGGTGAGCATCTCGGACCCGGTCCAGATCGCCGGCCAAGGCAAGAATTCGCGCGCTTACCTCTTCGTCGACGTCAAACCATCGGGGCGGGCGGGCACGCTGACGCTTGACTCTCTTGACGACACGGTGCTGTTGACCTCGCCGACCCGCAAGCCGTGGGAGCTTCACCGCGAGATCAACGGCCTGGGTCCACCCGAAACCTTCAGCCTGCCGGTGATCCCCAATCGCTGTGACCCCCACGCACTCGCCGAGGACAAGGTGGGCACGCTGCTCACCCTGCATACTCACGTCGTCCAGGGCACGGACCTGAGCTACGCGATCCCCTTGAGCGAAGACCAACGCTCGGCCCTCTTCGACTTCGTCAGCGCCTACTGCGGCTTCGCCGCCCGCTAGCCCGATCCGCGTCGCTATCCCATGAGGCCATGGGAATCCGACTCATCCAATGGGTTGCAACCCATGAGATGCGTCAACAACCCGAGGTGGGTGGGCCGGTATGAGCGTCAGACCCGCTCGCGAAGCAGCGCGCTCGTGGCAAGCTCGCTTAGCAGTTCGCGCATGTGCGCGTCCCCGATTCGGGCACTGTGTGGCGTGGAGTTGAGCAGCCCAAAGGTCGCCTGCACTGCAGCCCGAGCGGTCGGATGGTCGTATGTTGGCCGCACCTCGAGGAGCTTCTCCACCCAGATGTCGATGTAGGCCAGCTGGAGAGCACGCACCTCGCCCTGACCCGCTGCGTCGAGGTTGGTCCACTCGCGCTCTTGGATCACGATGAGCGCCGGGTTGCCCAGCGCGAAGTCGATATGCCACCCGATAAGGGCCGAGAGAGCCTCCACGGAGTCGTCGGCGGCGTCTGCGCGTGCCCGCCCCGTGGCCAAGAGTTCCTGGCTGATGTTGACGAGCGTCTGGGTCAGCACGTCGTCCTTGCTCGCAAAATGGCGATAGAGCGCTGGGCCCGAAATGCCGCACGCCGCACCGATGTCATGCACCGAGACGCCGTGGAACCCCCGCGCCGCAAACAGCTCCGCAGCGGTATCGAGAATCTGCTGCTTGCGAGTGCTGGCCACCCGCCCAGTGTAGACCAATCATGTTAACGACCGTTAACATCTAGGTATGCGTGAACTTGTAGCCCAATTGAAAGAGCGCCTGGTCGTCGTCCGCGAAGGTGGATCCCTCGCCGCGCGCGAGAAGCACGTCGGTCGAGGCAAGCTTCTGGTCCGAGACCGAGTCGACCGGTTGCTCGACCCGGGATCGCCGTTCCTCGAGATCGCCCCGTTGGCCGCCTACGGCATGTACGGAGCCCCCGATGACCTCTATAGCGTGCCGGCCGCCGGCATGGTCGCGGGCATCGGCCGCGTCTCCGGACGTGAATGCGTCATCGTCGCGAACGACGCCACGGTCAAGGGCGGCACCTACTACCCGTTGACCGTCAAGAAGCACCTCCGCGCGCAGATGATCGCGTCGGAGAACCGCCTTCCGTGCATCTACCTCGTCGACTCCGGCGGCGCGTTCCTCCCCATGCAGGACGACGTCTTCCCCGACCGTGAGCACTTCGGACGCATCTTCTTCAACCAGGCCAACCTCTCGGCTCGAGGCATCCCGCAGATCGCCTCGGTCATGGGTTCGTGCACGGCTGGTGGTGCTTACGTCCCGGCCATGAGCGACGAATCGGTCATCGTGCGCAACCAGGGCACGATCTTCTTAGGCGGTCCGCCGCTCGTGAAGGCGGCCACCGGCGAGATCGTCACGGCCGAGGACCTTGGCGGCGGCGACGTCCACGCCCGCACGTCCGGCGTCGTCGATCACCTTGCTGATGACGACGCCCACGCACTTGGCATCGTCCGCTCCATCGTCGCCACCCTTGAGCGGCCGAACGCGCCGAGCCTTGCGAAGTATGCGTCGGAAGAACCCACCGAGGACCCCGAGGGTCTGTACGACATACCGACCGACAGCCGCACGCCCTACGACGTGCGCGACGTCATCCGCCGCATCGTCGACGGCTCGCGTATGCACGAGTTCAAGGCCCTCTACGGCGACACCCTGGTGTGCGTCTTCGCGCGCATCATGGGCTATCCGGTCGCGATCCTGGCCAACAACGGCATCCTCTTCTCGGAGTCGGCGCTCAAGGGCGCGCACTTCATCGAGCTGGCCAACCAACGCGGCATCCCGCTCGTCTTCCTCCAGAACATCTCCGGGTTCATGGTCGGACGGGAGTACGAGAACGGCGGCATCGCCAAGGATGGCGCCAAGCTCGTGACCGCCGTCGCGTCGTCCGTCGTCCCGAAGTTCACCGTCGTCATCGGCGGCTCGTTCGGCGCCGGCAACTACGGCATGTGCGGGCGCGCCTACGACCCCCGATTCCTGTGGATGTGGCCTAACGCGCGCATCTCGGTCATGGGCGGCGAGCAAGCATCATCGGTGCTTGCGACCGTCCGTCGTGACGGCATCGAGGGTAAGGGGGGCGAGTGGTCCGCGGAGGACGAGGAGTCCTTCAAGGCTCCGATCCGTGCGAAGTACGAGGAGCAGGGTTCGGCGTACTACTCCTCAGCCCGCCTCTGGGATGACGGAATTATCGATCCCCTCGACACCCGCCGGGTGCTCGGTATGGGCCTCGCGGTGGCGTCCAACGCCCCGCTGCCCGATCCCAACTTCGGCATCTTCCGGATGTGATGACCATGTTTACGTCAGTCCTCATCGCCAACCGTGGCGAAATTGCCCTACGCATCATCCGTGCAGCCAAGAGTGCCGGGATCCGCAGCATCGCTGTCTATTCGGACGCCGACAAGGGTGCCCCGTATGTGCGCGCAGCCGACGAGGCCGTGCATATCGGCCCGACGCTGGCCTCGGAGTCCTACCTCAACATCGACAAGATCCTCGCCGCGGCGAAGGCTACCGGGGCTGAGGCCATCCACCCTGGGTATGGCTTCCTGTCCGAGCGTGCGCCGTTCGTGCGGGCCGTCAAGGAGGCCGGGCTCATCTTCATCGGACCTACGGCCGACGTGATGGATGCCATGGGTCGCAAGGACCACGCGCGCACGATCGCCGAGCGCGCCAACGTACCCGTCACTCCGCGATTCGATGAGGACGGTGTGACGGAAGCGGACTACCCGGTGCTCGTCAAGGCCGCGGCCGGCGGTGGTGGCAAGGGCATGCGCGTCGTCCGCGAAGCGAGCCAGCTGGGCCCGTCCATCGACTCGGCGCGCCGCGAGGCGGCCAACTCGTTCGGCGACGACACGCTGCTGATCGAGAAGTATGTCGAAGGTGGCCGTCACATCGAGGTCCAGGTGATCGCTGACGAGCACGGCAACGTCGTGCATCTCTTCGAGCGCGACTGCTCGGCTCAGCGTCGTCACCAGAAGGTCGTCGAAGAGGCTCCGGCCGCACGGCTCAGCGATGCGGTCCGCAAGACGTTGCTCGACTCGTCCGTGGCCCTGTGCCGCGAGGTCGGCTACACCAACGCGGGCACCGTGGAGTTCCTCGTGCACGGCGACAACGCCTACTTCCTGGAGATGAACACGCGCCTCCAAGTCGAGCACCCCGTCACCGAGGACATCACCGGCATCGATCTCGTGCAGTGGCAGTTCGCCGTGGCCGCAGGCCAGCCACTTCCGCTGAGCCAGGACGAGATCACGCAGAGTGGACACGCCATCGAGGTGCGCGTCTACGCCGAGGACCCATACAGCGGGTTCCTGCCCCAGGCGGGCAAGGCGCTGGACGTCGTCTGGCCGGCCGATGCCCGCATCGAAGCGTCGTTCGAACGTGGACAAGCCGTCTCGACGTCGTACGACCCGATGCTGGCTAAGATCATCACGCACGGAGTGGATCGCGACGCCGCGCGCAAGGCGATGATCAAGGCGCTGGACGAGACCGCTGTCTTTGGCATCACCACCAACATCGGCTTCCTGCGTGCCTTGGTCGCGAGCGAGGCTTTCGCCCATGGCGACGTGCATACCGGGTGGCTCGACAGCGACGCATCCAAGGCGCTGACGACCAAGCCTGAGCTCCCCGCCGAAGCCGTCGAGGCTGCCGCGAAGCTGTGGGCGCATACGACCGTCTTGCCCTCGGGCGACCCCTTTGGTGCCGCGGACTCGTGGCGCTCGGCGGGAGATCCGGCGCCGATCCAGATCCATCTCATCGACGAGTTGGGCCAGGAGTACGCCTTCGACTTCGCCACCGAGGACTTCGCTCACGTGGGGGCGCTGGCCATGGTCGACTCGAGCGGCGTCTCCATCGCGTGGCACGGCCAGCCGTGGCGCCTCAACGTGCCTGACCCGATGCGCGCCGCTCACGCGGTCGCCGGCGAAGCCGATGTCGTGTCGCCGATGCCCGGCACCGTCATCTCGGTGACGGCTGTTGAGGGAGTGACCGTCGAGGCGGGCACCGTCCTCGGAGTCGTCGAGGCGATGAAGATGGAACTTGCGCTCAAGGCCCCGTATGACGGAGTTGTCACCGTCGTACGCGCCGCGGTTGGCGAACGTGTCGGCCTAGGTGATCTGCTGTTCACCGTCGAACCTATGGAGGGCGCATGACCGACTTGCCGATGATCGTCAAGGATCCGACCCTTCCCGAACGCATCACGATCTACGAGGTTGGTGTGCGTGACGGCCTCCAAAACGAGAAGACGATCGTGCCGACCGAGGTCAAGGCCGAGTTCATTGCGCGCCTGATCGCTGCGGGGCTGCCGATCGTAGAAGCCACCAGTTTCGTGCACCCGAAGTGGGTGCCTCAGCTGGCGGACGCGGCAGACCTGGTTGCGTTGCTCGACATGCGGGGCCCCGTGCAGCTGCCGGTGCTCGTCCCCAACGAACGCGGTTTGGATCGTGCCATCGAGGCGGGCATCTCTCACATCGCCGTGTTCGGTAGCGCCAGCGAGACCTTCGCCAACAAGAACCTCAATTCGACGCTCGATGGTCAGTTCGAGATGTTCGAGCCGGTCGTCAAGCGGGCGCTCGCGGCCGACATGACGGTGCGCGCGTATGTCTCGATGTGCTTCGGCGACCCCTGGGAGGGGGCCGTGCCGATCGAACAGGTCGTCGCCACGGGCAAGCGGATGCTCGAGATGGGCGCCGAGGAGCTGTCGCTGGGCGACACGATCGGGGTTGCTACCGCGGGGCACGTGACTGCGCTGGTGGACGCATTCGTCGCCGGGGGCGTGGGCCTTGAGCAGCTTGCGCTGCACTTCCACGACACCTATGGACAGGCGCTTTCCAACGTCCATGCGGGCCTGCGCAGCGGCATCACGACGTTCGATGCGTCAGCGGGCGGCCTCGGCGGATGCCCGTTCGCCAAAAGCGCCACAGGCAACCTCGCGACCGAGGATCTCGTCTGGATGCTCAACGGACTGGGCATCGAGCACGGAGTCGATCTGGCCGCGCTGGTCGAGACGAGCGTCTGGATGGCCGACAAGCTGGGTCGCCCCAGCCCCTCGGGCGTCGTCCGTGCCCTCAGCGGAGCCGAGTAGCCCCCTCGCGCACCTTCCCATCCCCATCCCCATCCCCACGATTTGGAGAGTTAGACGCGTATCCCGAGACGGGGAAGCGCCTCTAAGTCTCCAAATCGTGGGGATCGGCGGAGCCGAGGGGGGCTAGACCACGCGGAGGCGACGGTCGAGCATCTCTTCGGCCGTGTAGGTGCCCACTTGGTGGGTGGTGAGGGCGTCGCTGGCCGCACCGACGCCACTGCCGAACAGCGGTATGCGGCGGCCGACCATCGTCACGGCGCGTCGGCCGGCGACCTTGCCGATCAGCTCGGTGGTGACCTCGCGTGAGATGAGCTCGTCGAGGAGCGGGTCCGCGACCGGTGCCGTCGCCAACGCCATCGGCGAGGACGGCAGCGCGCGACGCTTGATCAGCCCTTCGACCGTGCCGCGGCCCAGCATGCAAGCCAAAATCGCGTTGCGCACCCGTGGATCCTCCAGGTCATAGCCACGAAGGTGCACGATGCCGGCGGCGAGATGGCACTGGATCAGGGCCACCCCGGTGATGTTGGCGGGCACCGCGACCGGTGCTGCCGCAATGCCCCCGAGGTTGGTGGTGAAGCCTTCGATGCCCGCCAGACGCGTGTGCTGTCGGATGAGCGACTTGACCGCCGCCTCCACGTCTCCGTGGGCCGCGACCAGCTTGGCATCGGCCGATGCCGCGGCTGGTTTGACCGGACCCACGCCGTCAATCGCGCGATCGAGGACCGCGCGCACATACTTGAAGGTGTACTTGGGAGCCACGCTGGCGCCCACGGTCTTCGCTGCTGTCTGGCCGATTCCCATACCTGCACGATACGTGGCCGCACCGAGTCCGCGACTCGAAGCGAGGGCCCTCCGCGCACCCCGGTCTAGGCTGGCGACGTGGAGCGACCCCGTTCAGACCTGCGCTCCGATGAAGCGTGGCTCGCCGAGGCCACAGCCTGGATTCGCGAGGTCGCGGCGGCGGCCGGATTGCACCTGCACGGACGCATTGAGGTCCACCGCCACCGCGTCTGGGCGACGACGTTGATCGCGCGATCCCACCGCGGGACGCTTTGGTTCAAGGCCAACTGTCCCGCTTTCTCGTTCGAACCCGCGCTGGTCCATCTCTTGACGGAGATCGCTCCTGATGCGGTGACCGCTCCCGTGGCGATCGATCCACGACGCGGATGGATGCTGCACCTCGACGGCGGGCCG
>JAOPXA010000165.1 GCA_025965395.1 Nocardioidaceae bacterium
GAGCATCGCCCCGTTGCCGAGGAAAGCAATGTCCCAAGGAATCTCGAGGCCCGACTGCACGACCTCCACGCGAAGGTCGGGTTCTGCGGCCTGCGCGTCGGTGCACGCGCTGACGGACAAGGCTGCGATGGCGGTACTGATGGCGATGCGAAAAAGCGGCTGCATCTGACCAGTGTGCGTCAGATGCAGCCTCTTCGCAGGGTGATGGCGGGGTTACTCAGGCGGAGTGCTTGTCCCGTGCCACGATGCAGGCGTCGACGAATCCTTCAAAGTCATCTGGCCCAGCGCAGAAGCTCAGTGCCGCGATCTGGACCCAGGTTGCGCCGGCCTCGATGTAGCGGGGAATGTCGGCGAGCGTTGCTTCCAGGTTGGGCACCCCGTCGACATTGACGGGCACGAGGTTGAGCACGACCGGGAAGTTCGAGGTGTCGCGACCGAGTTCCTCCATACGTGCCTTGATGCGCGCTAGGCCCACCTTGACCTCATCGAGTGGCACTGCCAGCGGGCACCATCCATCGGCGACGCGAGCGATGCGCTCGATGTTGATGTCGGTGGCACCGAGGCCGAACCACTGGGGGATTCCGCCCTCTTGCACGGGGAACGGCTTGGCGTAGACGTTGTCGAAGTTGACGTGCTTGCCGTGATAGCTGGCTGGAGCCTCGGTCCAGATGACCTTGCACGCCTCGGCGATCTCGACCATACGGCTGAAGCGAGTCTTGAAGTTGAGGCCTTCGGCCGCGTAGTCGACCTCGAGCCATCCGACGCCGTAGCCGATTGCGACGCGTCCACCGGACAGGTGATCAAGCGTGGCGAGCTGCTTGGCCAGGAGCGAAGCTGAGCGCAAGGGCGCGAGGAGCACACCGGTGGAGAGGGTCATGTTCTTGGTGACTGCGGCGATGGCCGAGAGGTAGGAGATGGTCTCGTAGAACGGCGTGTTCTCGTCGAACCAGCGCGGGCCCGCCGTCTCGTCGGCATACGGGTAGTTGTCGAGATTTTCCTTGCTCATCAGGATGTGCTCGGGGAGCGCGACGCCATCGAAGCCCTTGCGGTCGGCGAGGGAGATCAGGTCGAGGACGGGTCGAGGGTCGGCGTCGAACCACGTCTCCATCATGAACGGCTGCAGCATGAGTTTCATGGTTCTCCTTGGGGGCGCGCGAATAAACTTGTGACTTGGGTCACGTGATAGTAGAACAAAGGAGGATGATTGAGACGATTGTCCAGGTATGCATCTCGCGTAGTGGACAAAAAACCCGCCGATCCACGCGTTGCGTGCGGATCGACGGGTTCTTGCGTACGGATGAGCGTTGTCTTGCGTACGGATGACGGTTAGTAGCCGCCGTTGTCCTTGAAGCGCTGGATGCTCGCGCGGATCTCGGCCTCGGCCTCGTCGCGACCGACCCAGTTGGCGCCCTCGACGGACTTGCCGGGCTCGAGGTCCTTGTAGACCTCGAAGAAGTGCTGGATCTCGAGCAGGTCGAACTGCGAGACATCGCCGATGTCTTGGAGGTGCGCCTGGCGCGGATCGGTCGACGGGACGCACAGGACCTTGTCGTCGCCACCGGCCTCGTCGGTCATGCGGAACATGCCGATTGCGCGGCACTCGATGAGGCAGCCGGGGAACGTCGGGGCTGCCAGCAGCACGAGTGCATCGAGCGGATCGGTGTCGAGACCGAGCGTGTCGTCGATGAAGCCGTAGTCGGCTGGATACTGAGTGGACGTGAAAAGCGTCCGGTCGAGCCGGATGCGATGGTTCGAGTGGTCGACTTCGTACTTGTTGCGATTCCCCTTGGGAATTTCCACCGTCACGTCGAAATGCACATTTCCTCCGGCTAAAGCGATTGCCACGGCTCTACGACGAGAGCGCGTTGGGGCCACGAATGATAGGGAACTAGTCTCTCGCATATGGCATCGCGTCGGGGGAGCAGGGTCGCAGCGTCGCGCTCTGTGGCGCTTGGGGTGTCCTTTGCGATCGTCGCCGCGGTCGCGCTGGGCGGCGGCTGGCTGGCCTATCGCTCGGGTGAGCTCAACAGGTTTATCTGCTCAGGTGACTGTGGGCCGGCGTATGTCGTGCCGCCCGCGGGAGTGGTTTCAGCCTCGGCAAAACCGATGCCTCAGTTGGCTAATCCGACGACTTCGGCGGTCTCGGCTGCTGCCGTTCGGGCCGCGGTCGCTCCGCTTTTGGGAGCAGGCGGCCTGGGCGAGAATGTAGGATTCGCGTCCTTCGACCTCGGTTCGGGATTGCCCCTGTGGGCCGCGAACGACACGCCTCTGGTGCCGGCTTCGACGACCAAGGTGCTCACGATGTTCACCGCCCTCAGCGTGATCGCTCCGCGAACTCGCTTCGCCACCACGGTGCGCGCCAGCGCGGGCAAGGTCACGCTGGTGGGTGGCGGCGACCCCTATCTTCTGGTTGCGCCGCCCAAGAAGAGTCCCTACCCGGCGAGGGCCGACTTGGGCACGCTCGCGGCCAAGACGGCTCAAGCGCTCAAGGCTGCGTCGACCACGAAGGTCGCGCTGAGCTATGACGACTCGCTCTTCACGGGGCCCGCCGCGAGCCCGGCTTGGCGGTCGAGCTACGTGCCGTCCAACATCGTCTCGCCCGTCAGCGCGTTGTGGGTCGACGAGGGCCGGGTCAACGGCAACATTCGCGCCAAGGCGCCCGCCGCGCACGCGGCCGAGGTGTTTGCCGCCGCTCTCC
>JAOPXA010000183.1 GCA_025965395.1 Nocardioidaceae bacterium
GAGATCGTCGACCCGGACAAGCAACCCACCACGGCCCTGGCGATCGAGGCGCGGGACGGTTTCGTCTACGTCTTCCTGCCGCCTACCGAGCGACTCGAGGACTTCGCCGACCTCCTGGCGGTCCTGGAGCGCGCAGCTGGTGCACTCAACATCCCGATCGTGCTCGAGGGCTATGGGCCTCCGCCGGACCCGCGCATGACCCAGTTGATCGTGACGCCAGACCCGGGCGTCATCGAGGTCAATCTGCAGCCCACGTCATCCTGGAGCGAGCTCACATCGTTGACGGAGACGCTGTATGAGCACGCGCGCGCGGTGCGGCTGGGCACCGAGACGTTCGATTTCGACGGCGGTCACGCGGGCACCGGCGGCGGCAACCACATCACCGTCGGCGGCAAGACGCCTGCTGACTCACCGCTCCTGAGGCGCCCAGACCTCCTGGTCAGCCTGCTCACGTACTGGCAGCAGCACCCGTCGCTTTCCTACCTCTTCTCCGGCAAGTTCATCGGCCCGACGAGCCAGGCCCCGCGCGCAGACGAGGGCCGGCCAGAGGCGCTTTATGAGATGGAGATCGCGTTCGCCGAGATCGCCCGCATCGCCGAGACCAAGCGCACCGTGCGGCCATGGGTCGTCGACCGGGCACTTCGGCACCTGCTGACCGACCTCACCGGCAACACGCACCGTGCAGAGTTCTGCATCGACAAGCTCTACAGCCCAGACTCCTCCCGCGGCCGGCTCGGGCTCCTCGAGCTGCGTGGCTTCGAGATGCCTCCGCACCCGCAGATGGCGCTGGTCCAGTCGTTGCTCGTACGCTCCTTGATCGCGAAGTTCTGGGAGAAGCCTTATTCAGCGCCGCTGGTGCGCTGGGGCACCGAGTTGCACGAGCGCTTCCTGCTTCCTCAGGGCGCAATCGCCGACATTGAATCCGTCGTGTCCGACCTGCGGGCCCACGGCATCGCCTTCGACGCAGCGTGGCTTGAGCCTTTCACGGAGTTCCGCTTCCCCCGCATCGGGTTCATGCGCATCGGCGAGGTCGAGCTCGAGCTGCGTTCGGCGATCGAGCCGTGGCACGTCCTGGGCGAGGAAGCCACCTCCGGCGGCACCGCGCGCTATGTTGATTCGTCCGTCGAGCGCCTCCAGGTCAAGCTCAGGGGCTTCATCCCCGGTCGACACATCCTGACGTGCAACGGCCAGCCGGTGCCTCTCACCGAGACGGGCACCAACGGCGAGTACTACGCCGGAGTCCGCTACCGCGCGTGGCAGCCTCCGTCGGCCCTGCACCCCACCATCGAGGTGCACGCGCCGCTCAAGTTCGACCTTGTTGATGTCTCCGCCCAGAGCTCGCTCGGCGGCTGTACTTATCACGTCGTGCACCCGGGCGGTCGCTCATATGAGACCCCGCCCGTCAACGCCAACGAGGCCGAAGCACGCCGGTCGCGCCGGTTCGAGGAGATGGGCTTCAACGGCGACCCGATCGATGTCGGTGCCCTCTTCGAGGCTGCGCACTGGGCGCATGCGGCTGAGTACCCGATCACCCTCGACCTGCGTCGCCACGTCCCGAAATCCTGGGGACGGTCGTGACGTCGGTTGGCGACTACGTAGCTGCCGTCGCTCAGCCAGCCCTCGGCGATGGCGAACCGCGCTTCGACGAGCTTGTCGCCCCCGACGGGACTTTTCGGGCCAACTGGAAGCCGTTGGCGGCGAGCATCATCAGCCTCACGCAGGACGACTTGGTGCGTGTCGGGCACCAGATCGACCAGTTCCTCGACAACGACGGCGTCACCTACAACCGGTCCGGTCCGGCCGAATCGCGACGGTGGCGCCTTGATCCGATCCCGCTGGTCATCGGGGCGCAAGAATGGGCTCCGCTTGAAGTCGGCCTGGCGCAACGCACCGAGCTGCTCAACGCGATCCTCGTCGATCTCTACGGTGCGCAGAAGCTCCTGTCGACCGGAGTTTTGCCCCCCGCGGTGGTCTTCTCGCATCAAGGGTTCGTGCGTTCTGCGGCACGCGCGTCAGCCAAGGACCCACGGCCGCTGTTGATCGCCGCCGCCGATCTGGGCCGCAACGCCGTAGGGGAGTGGCAGGTCATCGCCGACCATGCGCAGGCCCCGTCGGGCATCGGCTACGCGATGGAGAACCGTCGCATCGTGTCGCGGGTCTTGCCCGAGCTGTATCGCGAGGCAGGGCTGCACCGCGTAGCGCCGTTCTTCCAGGCGCTCCGCAGCACCCTGATGGCTGCGGCACCGGGTGACATCTCCAACCCGCGGGTCGTCGTCCTGACGCCTGGCACCCACTCGGAGACCGCCTACGACCAAGCGTTCGTGGCGTCGAGCCTTGGTTTCCCGCTCGTCCAGGGCAACGACCTCACCGTGCGGGACGGCACCGTGCGCATGCGCGTGATGGGACGTCTCGAACGCGTTGACGTCATCTTGCGTCGCGTCGATGCAGCCTGGTCGGATCCGTTGGAGCTGCGCGCTGACTCCCAGCTCGGTGTGCCCGGGCTCGCGGAGGCTGCGCGACGTGGCACGGTCCGCATCGTCAACGGGCTGGGCACCGGCATCCTGGAGAACCCCGGCCTGCTGCCCTTCATGTCGGCCATGTGCGAAGTGCTGCTGGATGAGCCACTCAGGCTCCGCTCGGTGCAGACGTACTGGTGTGGCGATCCGACATCCGCCTCGCACGTGCTCGCCCACCTCGACAGCCTCATCATCCGCACCATCGACCGCGCGATCGTGGCTGAGCCAGGCGTGCTGTCGACTGAGGCGCGGGCGAGTCTGCGGGCCCAGATCCTCGCCGAGCCACACCGCTTCGTCGGCCAAGAGCCGTTGGCCCTCTCGCAGGCACCGACCCTCGATGGTCACAGCATCAAGCCGCGCGGCATGGTGCTCCGCACGTTCACCGTGAGCTACGGGTCGACATACCGTCCGTTGGTAGGTGGTCTGGCCTCTGCGGTCGAGGACGAGGGCGTCTCGACGAGCAAGGACGTCTGGGTCCTCAAGGAACGACCCGAGGACCCCGACCAAGGTCTTGCCGAGGTCTTGCCGATGACCAATGTCCGGGCGCCGGCGGCGATGGTGCCGCGTGTGCTGGAGGACATGTTTTGGGTCGGTCGGTATAGCGAACGCGCCGAGGATCTGCTGCGCCTGGTGCTCGCGACCCATGCGGTGTCCGAAGACTTCCGCTCGCGCCCCCAATCTGCCGGCGGCACGGGCCTCCAGGTCCTGATGGACACCTTGGCAACGCTCAGCCCCACGCGGCAGACCGATCCGGTCCAGGAGCTTCGCGACCTGCTCCTCGACACGCACCGACCGGGCACCGTCGCGCAATCCATCGCAGGTCTGCGCGACGCCGCCCAAGGTGTGCGCGATCAGCTCTCCGATGACGCGTGGCTCGTGCTTGGCTCGGTCGAGCGTGCGGCGTCGAGCCTCAACGGCGTGCACTACAGCCGGCAGATCGCGGACTCAGGCAATCAGATGTTGACCTCGATGCTCGCTTTGTCGGGTGTTACCTCCAACATGTTGCGCGACCCGGGCTGGTACATGCTCGACATCGGACGCGGCATCGAGCGAAGCCTGCAGGTCATCAAGCTCATGCGGGGCACCATCACTATTCGACGCGGCATCGATGTCGATCGCCTGGTGGGCAACTCCCTGCTCGCCGCCGCCGAGAGCAGCATCACACATCGCCGTCGCTACCGCGGCTACATTCGGGCAACCAATCTGCTCGAGCTGCTCTTGCTCGACGAGTCCAACCCGCGTTCGGTGGCGTTTCAGCTCGTCCGTATGCGCACCGCGCTCGACGCCATCCCGGGCACCAGCGGTTCGACACGCCCCGAACGACTCCTCGACGACCTCCACGACGAGCTTGAGTTGGTCGATCTTGCCGCGTTGGTCGCGATCGAGGGCGAAGCCCGTCCCAATCTCGAGAGGTTCCTCGACGCTATGCACGCCCAGGTCATGCGGCTCGCCGACGCTGTTGCGGCGCACCATTTCGCTCCGGCGCCTGCGATCCGTACCTATGGTCAGCCGCGGGTCGGCCAGTGAAATACCGGATCGAGCACCGCACGACATACACCTATGACGAGGACGTGACCGACAGCTTCGGCATCGCGTACCTCGTGCCCCGTGAGCTGCCGTGGCAGCGAGTGTTGTCGCGCGAGTTTGCGACCGCTCCGGCCGCGAGCGACCAGTCCGTCGATCGCGACTTCTATGGCAACACCGCGATCTATTTCCAGGTCACCGAGCCACACCAGAAGCTGACGATTGTGGGTGTGGCCGAGGTCGAGGTCAACCTTCCGTTCTACGACGAGGACGCGCTGTCGATCCCGTGGGAGGATGCGCGGCCAGCTACGCGCGGAGACCAGATCGATGCGTGGGAGGCCGAGGACTTCGTGCTTGCGTCGTCGCTCGTCGACAGCACGCCCGAGGCCAAGGCGTACGCCGCGCAGTCACTGACGCCGGGTCGGGCGATCGGCGAGGCCGTGACCGACCTGATGCACCGCATCTACCGCGACTTCACCTACAAGAAGGGCGCCACGACCGTCACGACGACGATCGATGACGTCTTCGACAAGCGTGCCGGGGTGTGCCAGGACTTCGCGCACCTCACACTCGCCTGCTTGCGCGCGCACGGTCTGGCGGTGCGCTACGTCAGCGGCTATCTCGCGACGCAGCCGCCTCCGGGCAAGGAACGCATCGTGGGAGCGGACGCGACCCATGCGTGGGCGGCGGTCTGGATCCCCGGTGGCGGGTGGCTCGCGGTCGATCCCACCAACGATCAGTGGGCCAACGATCGCTACGTCACCGTGGCGTGGGGGCGCGACTATGGCGACGTGCCGCCGGTCAAGGGAGTCATCTTCACCGAGGCGAAGGAATCCACCCTCAAGGTGACCGTCGACGTCGCCCCCCTCGCCTAGCCCCGCTCACCTTCCCGCCCCATGTCCCCCGCGTCGGTTTCCCATGAGGCCATGGGGAATGTACACATCCAATGGGTTGCAACCCATTGGATGCGTCGAC
>JAOPXA010000185.1 GCA_025965395.1 Nocardioidaceae bacterium
GTGAGGATCACGCCGACCAGCACGAGCGACTTGAAGTCCTTGATCTTCGCCGTGAGGAACGACGGGTTTCGTGACGTGGGCAGGCCACCCATGGCGTCCAAGGAATCCCGCACGACCGCGATCCACCCGATGCCGGTCAAGAAGAGTGCTGCAAAGCCGATGATGCCGAGGGCGCCACTCGCGCTGCTGATGTCGTCGATGTTGATCGTGCCCTCAGAGCCCGCGCCGACAATGCCCGGCAGGATCTGGTCGATCGCCTCGATCACGACATCCTGAGCGTCGGGGTAGATGTCCGCGACATAGCCCGCGACTGCCAAAGCGATGGCCAAAATGGGGAAAAACGCCAGAAACCCGGCGTACGTGATGGCGCCAGCGAAGAGGTTACCGCGATGTCGCCCGAAGTGATCGAGCATGGCTTTGACGCGACGGGTGACTACCCAAGACTGAAGTCGCGTTTTGGCATCCATCCGGAGCCTTCCTCATGGAGGTACAGCGAGAAGCTACGTACCCCGAACCCGCACTCGTAGGCGTTGAGCTGCTCGCTCGCGCGATCGAGGGCCGATTCGTCGAGGTGCTGCGCGACCGTTACATGAGGATGAAAAGGGAACTCGAGAGGGGGTGAGCCCAACTGGACCCGCACGCTGCGTGCGAGCTGGTCGATGCACTCGTGGCCCGTGGCTATGGCGACGTAGACGACCGGGGTGACGGGACGGAAGGTGCCCGTGCCGCGCAGACAGATATCGAACGGCTCGTGGTCCAGCGCGGCCTTGGCGAGCCTTTCGGCGACGCCCTCAACCTCGTCGTCCTCGACCTCAATCGGGGGCGCGAGGGTGATGTGGGTAGGCACCGTCTCAGCCATAGGATCGCCGAACTCGGACCGCCAAGCACGTAGCTGTGCGCCATACGGCTCAGGCACCGCTATCGCCACACCCATCGTCAGCATGGCTAGAACCCTAGCGAATAAAGCCGGATCGGTCGTAGACAGTGGCCAAGGTGACTGCTGCGACAGCCCGCGCCTTCTCTGCGCCGGACTTCAAGATTGCGTCGAGCTCTGCTCTGTCGTCGAGCAACGCACGCGTGCGTGTGCCGAACTGCGCCACGAAATCGCCCACGAGATCGGCGAGTGCGACCTTGAAGTGGCCATACTGCTGGCCTTCGTACGTCTTCTCGATCGACTCGATCGAATCACCCGTCAAAGCCGAGTAAATGGTGAGGAGATTGGAGATGCCCGGCTTGTTCTCGGCGTCGAAGCGGACGTCGCTCCCGGAGTCGGTCATCGCCGAGCGGATCTTCTTTGCCGCCTTTTTCGGCTCGTCAAGGAGGGCAAGGACTCCGTTGGGTGACGAGGCCGACTTGCTCATCTTGGACGTCGGGTCCTGGAGGTCATAGATCTTGGCCGTCGCCTTGACGATGTGCGGCTCGGGCACCACGAACGTCTCGCCGAACCGGTGGTTGAAGCGCTGCGCAAGGTTGCGCGTGAGCTCGAGGTGCTGGCGCTGGTCCTCGCCGACGGGCACCCGGTCGGCCTGATAGAGCAGGATGTCGGCCGCCATCAGGATCGGATAGGTGAAGAGGCCCACCGAGGAGCTCTCCACTCCGCCCTTGGCGCTCTTGTCCTTGAACTGCGTCATGCGGCTTGCCTCGCCGAAGCCGGTGATGCAGCCAAGCACCCACGCCAGTTGCGCGTGCTCGGGCACCTGGCTCTGCACGAAGATCGCGCTCCGCTGCGGGTCGACGCCGGCCGCGATCAGCTGCGCCGCGGCGATGTAGGTGCGCTCGCGCAAGGCCGCGGGGTCATACTCGGCCGTGATCGCGTGCATGTCGGGAATGAAGTAGAAGGCGTCGAACTCGTCCTGCAGAGCGACCCACTGCTGGAACGCTCCGAAGTAGTTGCCGAGGTGATAGGAGTCAGCGGTCGGCTGAGCACCGGACAGCACGCGAGGTCGAGACATACCCGCCATTCTTCCCCCCTGACCGATCTTGAGGGTTTTGGGTAGCCCAGACGACCCAAAACCCTCAAGATCGGTGGGGTGCAGGACAATTCACCTGTGTCCTCTCCTTCGTACGTGCTGACGATCTCGTGTCCCGATCGCCCCGGGCTGGTTTTCGCGGTGTCGCAGTTCCTGGTCGAGCGGGGCGCCAACATCCTGGATGCCCAGCAATTCAACAACCGCCGGGACAACCGCTTCTTCATGCGCGTGCACTTCGAAGTCGACGGCGCCGACGTCGCCGGTCTGACCTCGGGCTTCGGGCCCATCGCGGACGCGTACTCCATGACATGGAATTTGTATGTCGCCACGGACCCCCTCCGCACGCTGGTGCTGGTCTCGAAGTTCGGCCATTGCCTCAACGACCTGCTCTTCCGCCAAAGCACCGGCTCGCTCAACATCGAGATCCCCGCGGTCGTGTCGAACCACCGCGATCTCGAGCGGCTGGCCGATGCGTATGACGCGCCGTTCCACTACATACCGGTCACCGCCGAGACCAAGCCAGAGGCCGAGGCGCAATTGCTGAACCTGGTCGGTGCGTTGGACGTCGAGCTGGTCGTGTTGGCGCGCTACATGCAGGTGCTGTCCGACCAGACGTGCGCCGCGCTGCCGGGCAAGATCATCAACATCCATCACTCATTCCTGCCGAGCTTCAAGGGCGCAAAGCCCTACCACCAGGCGTTCGATCGCGGCGTGAAGATCATCGGCGCCACGGCTCACTACGTGACGCCCGATCTCGACGAGGGCCCGATCATCGAGCAGGGAGTCGAGCGGATCAACCACCGTACGACCCCCGAGGCGATGGTGCAGGTCGGGCGCGACATCGAGTCGCAGGTGTTGTCGCGCGCCGTGCAGTGGCACTCCGAGGCGCGGTTGCTGCTCGACGGCTCGCGCGTCGTCGTCTTCCCCTAGCCCCCGGCCCCCCAGCCCCACCCCCACCGAAATCCGTGGGTCTCGCACTGTCTGAGCACCCCGTACGGTGTGAGACCCACGGGATTTCGGCGGGGGTGGGGGTAGAACGGGGTGGGGGTGGAACACTGGCCGCATGACCGAGGTCCCCCAATGGCAAGCGCCCGGCCGCGTCAACCTCATCGGTGAGCACCTCGACTACAACGGCGGCCCCGTCCTGCCCATGGCGATCAACCGCCGCACTACGGTCAAGGCCCGCCAGCGCGACGACGACCTCGTACGCGTCTGGACCACACACGACGGCAACCAGCGCGCAGAGTTCCGCACCGACGTCGCCCCGCACGACGTCTCCGGCTGGGCGTCCTACGCCGCCGCGATGTTCTGGGCACTCGCACAAGATGGTCACCAGATCGACGGATTCGATCTCGTGCTGGACTCCGACGTGCCCGCCGGCGCGGGTCTGTCGTCCTCCGCAGCGATCGAGTGCGCGATCGGCCTGGCGGTGTGTGATCTCAGCGGCATCACGCTCGACCCCATCGACCTCGCCCTGCTGGCCCAGCGCGCCGAGAACGACTTCATCGGCGTCCCCTCGGGCGCCATGGACCAACTAGCATCGATGTGCGGCAAGGCAGGCCATGCAGTCTTCATCGACTTCGGCACCGAGCGACCGACCGTGCGCGAGGTGGAGGCGACCTGGGCCCAGGACGACCTGGCGCTCCTCGTCATAGACACCAAGGCGCATCACGCGTTGGCCGACGGCGAGTATGCCGCGCGCAGAACCGAGTGCGAAGAGGCCGCCAAGGAGCTCGGCATCGAGCGCCTCGCCAAAGCCGGGCCGGACGCGGTGCTCCGCCTCGAGGACGAGACGCTGAAGAAACGTACACGGCACGTCATCACCGAAACCGCGCGCACGAGGGGCGCGATACGGGCACTCAGCACCCGCAACTGGACCCAGTTCGGCGCGATGCTCACCGCTTCGCACGCGTCGCTCCGCGATGATTTCGACGTGAGCTGCCCCGAGCTCGACGTCGCCGTCAGCGCGTCCCTCGAAGCGGGCGCGCTCGGCGCGCGTATGACGGGCGGCGGCTTTGGCGGCAGCGCCATTGCCTTGGTCGCGCGGGACGGCATCGCGGGGCTTCGCGAGCGTGTCGAGGCGCAGTTCAGCGCCCACCAATGGACCCGCCCGGAGGCTTGGGTGGTTGAACCTGCCGCAGGCGCCAGCACAATGGACGTATGACTACGCCCGCCATCGTCACCGTCCACGGTCATTCTTCGGCCACCGTCGAGCATGCCTTCGCGACGATTGCGCCCATCGACCTGACGCTGGTGTTCCGTGGACTCGGCTTTCTCCCGTCCGTCGTCGAGGTGCGTGACCAGACCGGCGCCTGGGACCACGTCGGCGCCACGCGAACGGCCGTGATGAGCGACCGAAGCACTGCTGACGAGCTCATCACGACGTACGTCCCCCCGCTCGAGTTCGGCTACCGCGTCGGGCCAATGACCGGCCTCATTGGCAAGCTCATCGATCACGCCGACGGGGCGTGGCAGTTCGAACCGACCGAAACCGGCACCGATATCACCTGGACGTACGCCTTCATGCCCAAGACCGGCCGTGGCCTGGCGGTCCGGTCGTGTCTTCCCCTCTGGCGGCGCTACGCCGAGCAGGTGCTCGCGGCGTGCATCGAGCGGTGCGACAAGCCCCACTGACCGACCAGCCCCAGTGACAACGGGAAGTGACAAGATGAACCCGTGACATCTGAATCGACGCGCTCCCCGGTCATCGCCTACCAGGGTGAGCCTGGCGCCAACTCCCACATCGTGAGCAACAACGCCTACCCCGGCTGCACGCCACTCGCGTGCGCGTCATTCGAGGACGCATTCGCCGCTGTGACCGACGGCACCGCAGATCTCGCGATGATCCCGATCGACAACTCGATCGCCGGACGTATCTCTGACATCCACCACCTGTTGCCCACGTCTGACCTGCACATCATCGGCGAGGCGTTCCTACCGATCCGCTTCTCGCTCGCGGGCGTGGCCGGCACGACACTGGATTCGATCAAGACCGTGCACAGCCACGTCCACGCGCTCGGGCAGTGCCGCAAGATCATTCGCGAGCATGGCTATACACCGGTGATCGCCGGCGACACGGCCGGGTCCGCCCGGGAAGTCGCCGAGTGGAACGACACGTCGAAGGCCTCGATCGCCACACCGCTCGCCGCGCAGATCTACGGCCTCGAGACGCTGGCGGACAACGTCGAGGATGAAGCGCACAACACCACGCGCTTCGTCGTGCTCTCCAAAGAGGATCGGCGCGCGCCCGCTGGCAACGGACCGACGGTCACGAGCTTCGTGTTCCGCGTGCGCAACGTCCCCGCTGCGCTCTACAAGGCGCTCGGCGGTTTCGCCACCAACGGCGTCAACATGACCAAGCTTGAGTCCTACATGGTCGAGGGCGAATTCACCGCCACCCAGTTCCTTGCCGACGTCGATGGCCATCCCGATGACCGTTCGGTGGCGCTCGCCTTGGAGGAGCTGTCGTTCTTCACCGAGGAGATCAAGGTGCTGGGCGTCTACCCGGCCGACCCGTTCCGCGCCGAGACCACGCGCTAGGCATACGCAGCCCCGCACCCACCACGGGTTGTTGACTCATCTCATGGGTTGCAACCCATTGGATGAGGCGCGTTCCCATGGCCTCATGGGAATCCGACGGGAGTGTGGCAGCCTGGGAGCATGCGCTTCCCCCTCAACGTCCCGGTGCTCACCGACGGGGTCGTGACGCTGCGCGCTCATACTCCCGCCGACATCGAGGCGCTGTATGAGATGTGCACCGACCCCGAGATGGTGCGTTGGACATCCATCCCCCAGCCGTACAACCGGGTCAACGCCGAGATGTTCGTCAATCGCCTCATGCCGCTCGGTTGGGACGAGAAGGACCACCGCGGCTGGGCCATCGACGCGACCGACGACGACGGTCAGCCGCGCTTCGCGGGCAACATCGACATCCGCAAGACCCCCATCGCCGAGGTCGGATTCGCTCTCCACCCCTGGGCCCGCGGACGCGGGGTCGCCACCAGCGCCCTGCGCCTGGCCGCCGACTGGGCGTTCACCGAGGGCGGCGTCGAGATCATCCACTGGAATGCCCAGGTCGGCAATGTCGCATCGTTGCGCGTCGCCCATTCCTGCGGATTCACGCTCCACGACGTGATGCCGGGATTCTTGTATGAGCGCGGCCGCGTCCTCGACGCCTGGACCGCATCGCTGCGCTTCGGCGAAGCACCGCTGCCGACGAACACCTGGACAGAGCCGCCGATCCTCACGAGCGATCGCTTGCGCCTTCGCCCGCTTCGCCTTGGCGACGCTCCCGCCATTGTCGAGGCCTGCAACGATCCAGCAGCGCGCCAGTGGCTCGCCCATCTGCCGAGGCCCTACACGGTTGAGGTCGCGCGCACCTACATCAACGAACGCATCTGGCGCGCCGCGTGTGGCGTCGAGACGATCTGGTGCATCGCCGACCCGGTCACCGACAACCTCATCGGGACCGTTGCCGTCATGGATATGGCGGGTGCTGACGACACCGCGGGCGAGATCGGCTACTGGCTCCACCCCCGCGCGCGCGGCAAGGGCATCATGGCCGAAGCGTTCAACGTCGTCATCGCCTACGCGATGAGCCCTTCGGGCCTCGACCGCAGGAGGCTCACGCTCTACGCGGCCGCCTCCAACACCGCAAGCAACAAGGTCGCGGCGGCCTGTGGCATGCAGATGTGCGGCACGCTGACCCAGGCAGAACGCCTCGGAGACGGCACCTTCGACGACCTCATCACGTACGAGCTTCTGCGCTGACGCGTCGATCGTTGCTCTCGACTTGCGCGGTCGTCGAACCCCTCGTAATATTCCAGGTGGAATAATCGGCGCGGACCAAGAAGGGGGATGCCATGAAATCGCTGACACCCCTCGCGGTCGCGACGCTGGCGTTGCTCAACGAAGGACCGATGCATCCCTATGAGATGTATCAGCTTCTGCTCGCTCGTCACGAGGACAGACTCGTCAAGGTGCGGCCCGGCTCGCTCTATCACACGGTCGAGCGGCTTGCCCTCGACAAGCTCATCGTCGCCACGGGCACCGAGCGGGAGGGCAACCGTCCCGAGCGCACTACCTACGAAATCACGCCGCTCGGCCAGGAGGCCCTCGAAAACCGCGTTCGCGAGGTCTTGACCACACCCATCAACGAATTCCCCCAGTTCCCCTGGGCCCTTGGCGAGGCGCACAATTTGTCGCGCGACGAGGTCCTAGCGGCCTTGAATCAGCACATCGCCGAGCTTGACGCGCTTATCGACGAATTCACGACCATCATCGAGGACGTCAAGCAGCGCGAGATCCCCGAGATCTACTGGGTTGCTGGCGACTACCTCCGCACGACCCGCCTGGCTGAACGCGCCTGGCTCGCCACCTTCATCGCACGACTCGAATCAAAGGAAATTCCATGGCAACTCGACACGTAGTCGACATCGACGAGACCTACAACCCCTGGCCGGCCCTGTGGGCCATGGTCATCGGCTTCTTCATGATCCTGGTCGACTCGACCATCGTGTCGGTGGCAACACCGGCGATCATGGAGGGCCTCAACACCGACGTCAATGCCGTCATCTGGGTCACCAGCGCCTACCTGCTGGCCTACGCGGTCCCGCTCCTCATTACCGGTCGTCTGGGTGACCGTTTCGGCCCCAAGAACGTCTACCTCATCGGTCTCGTCATCTTCACGGTCGCCTCGTTGTGGTGCGCACTCACCGGCACCATCGAGACGCTGATCATCGCGCGCGTGGCTCAAGGCTTCGGCGCCGCGCTCATGACTCCCCAGACCATGGCCGTCATCACTCGCACCTTCCCGCCGGCCCGTCGCGGCAGCGCCATGGCCCTGTGGGGTGCGACCGCTGGCGTCGCCACACTCGTCGGCCCAATCCTGGGCGGCGTGCTCGTCGACTCGCTTGGCTGGGAATGGATCTTCGCCATCAACGTTCCGGTCGGCGTGATTGCGTTCGTCCTCGCCTGGCGCCTCGTGCCTACGCTGCAGACGCATACGCACTCGTTCGACTGGATCGGCGTGGTCCTCAGCGCGATCGCCATGTTCTGCATCGTGTTCGGCATCCAGGAGGGCGAGAAGTACGACTGGGGCGTGATCAACGGCATCATCTCCGTGCCCGGCCTGATCATTTTCGGTCTCGTCGTCCTCGGAGTCTTCGTGGTGTGGCAAGCGCGGATGAGCGGCGAGCCCCTCGTGCCGCTCGCGATCTTCAAGGACCGCAACTTCTCGCTTGCCAATATCGCGATCAGCACGGTGGGGTTCGCCATCACGGCGATGGCCTTCCCGTTCATCCTGTATGCGCAAGCGGTTCGCGGCCTCTCCCCCACGACGTCAGCGCTGCTCTTCGCACCGATGGCCATCGTCCTGCTCTTGCTGGCGCCTGGCGTCGGCAAGCTCGTCGACAAGTTCCACCCGCGCTACATCGCCGGCTTCGGACTGGCCACGGGCGCTATCTCGTTCCTCTGGCTGTCATTGGCGATGACTCCCGATACGGCCACCTGGCAGCTTCTGCTCCCGATGGCGCTTCTCGGTGTGGCTAACGCGTTCATGTGGGCGCCGCTCGGGGCCACCGCCACCCGCAACCTGCCCATGACCTCGGCCGGAGCGGGCGCCGGGATCTACAACACCACACGCCAGGTAGGCGCCGTGCTCGGCAGTGCGGGCGTTGCCGCGCTGATCCAGGCACGCCTGTCGGCCGAGGCGCCGCAGCTTGCTGGTGGCGCCGTCATCGACGCCGCGGGCCAGCGGATGCCTGCGGCCCTGGCCGACGGATTTGCCACCGCAATGTCACAAGCGGTGCTTCTTCCGGCGGGCATTCTCGTCATCGGCTTCCTCGCCGTGATCTTCTTCGCCCGGCCGGCTCACGCACAGGCCGCAGCGAAGCCCACACCCGCCGAAGCGCTCGCCGACTAGGGCAGCCTCCCTCCACGATTCGGATACTTGTACGCCGATCACCTCGCCTCCAAAGGCGGATACGTATCCGAATCGTGGGGACGGGAGGGGAGGCCGTCTCAACAGGCGGCCATGTGTCTCGAATAGTGAGATGCGTACGAGTGGCGCACAAAGTCGACTAAGTTCATGGACTAATACCCCACAGGTTGCCCTGCGCACCTCCCCCGAAAGGCTCGACGCACATGAAGATCACACCCGGAAAACGACTCGCTACTGTCGCACTCATGGCAGGCGCGCTCATGCTCTCCGCCTGTGGCAGTAGCAGCGATGATTCCGGTGCCTCCGGCTCGACCACCCTGTCGCTCGTGGCTTACTCGGTCCCCAAGGCTGCCAACGGCGGGCTCGAAAAGGCATTCGAGAAGACGGCCGATGGCAAGGGCGTGACCTTCAAGGAGTCCTACGGCGCCTCGGGCGACCAGAGCCGCGCGGTTGCCGGTGGCCTCAAGGCCGACGTCGTCCACTTCTCATTGACTCCCGACGTGACCCGTCTCGTGGACGCCGACCTGGTCGCCAAGGACTGGGACCAGAACGACCACAAGGGCATCATCTCGACGTCCGTCGTCTCGCTCGTCGTCCGCAAGGGCAACCCCAAGAACATCCAGACGTTCGCCGACCTCGCGAAGCCGGGCATCGGCATCGTGACGCCCAACCCCGGTTCGTCAGGCTCGGCACGCTGGAACATCCTGGCCGCCTACCAGTCGGTCATCGCCAACGGCGGCTCCGAGGCCGACGCTGAGGCATACCTCACGAAGCTCTTCGCCAACGTCAAGGCGCTGCCCGGCAGCGGCCGCGACGCGACGACGGCTTTCCAAGGCGGCACGGGCGACGTGCTCCTCTCGTACGAGAACGAGGCCATCTTTGCCCGCGCCAGCGGCGAGGACATCGACTACGTGATCCCGAAGCAGAACCTTCTGATCGAGAACCCGGGCGCCGTCACGTCCAAGGCACCCGCCGCCGCGACGAAGTTCCTCGACTTCGCGATCAGCCCCGAAGGCCAAGGAATCTACGCGCAGTTCGGCTTCCGCCCGGTCGCCTCGGTTCAGGGCGTCAAGGTGGGCACGGTCAAGGGCGCCAACGATCCCGCCAACCCGTTCCCGGCCGTCGATGAGCTGTTCACGATCAACGACACGTTTGGTGGCTGGACCGCCGTCAACGACAAGTTCTTCGCGGACAACACCGGCATCATCACCAAGATCATCGCGGCTTCTGGCAAGTCGTGACGTTCGAAACCCCTACTGAACCGGGCACGGCGCGTCG
Organism: Nocardioidaceae bacterium; assembly: GCA_025965395.1. GTDB lineage: Bacteria > Actinomycetota > Actinomycetes > Propionibacteriales > Nocardioidaceae > JAOPXA01. The sequence goes on from JAOPXA010000185.1 coordinate 10,189, forward strand.
CACGCGCCGTGCCCGGTCGGCCAACTCACTGACGCGATCATCGGGCCTCGGCCTGGGGATCGCGTTGACGTGGTTCAGTCTCCTCGTCCTCATCCCGCTCGCCCTCATCGTGATCCAGTCGATCGACGGCGGTTGGGAGACATTCCGTCTGACGCTCACCAACCCTCAGACTGTTTCAGCGTTGCGCCTCACCGTCGAGCAGTCGCTGATCGTCACGCTCATCAATGTCGTGATGGGCACGCTCATCGCCTGGGTCCTCGTCCGCGACGACTTCCCTGGCAAGCAGCTTCTTGAAGTCGTCATCGATATTCCTTTTGCCTTGCCGACTATCGTCGCCGGGTTGGTGCTGCTGAGCCTCTACGGACCCACCAGCCCGCTGGGGATCAACGTGGCCAACACCGAGCGGTCGGTCTTCCTGGCACTCCTCTTCGTCACGCTGCCCTTCATCGCGCGCACGGTGCAACCGGTGCTCCTCGAGCTTGATCGCGACGTCGAGGAAGCCGCAGCCTCCCTGGGTGCCAGTCGGTTCGTCACGCTGCGGCGGATCATTCTTCCCGCCCTCGCACCTGCGATCGCCGCTGGCGCAGCGCTCTCCTTCGCCCGAGGCATCAGTGAATACGGGTCCTTGGTCTTGCTGTCAGGCAACCTGCCCAACAAGACCGAGGTCGCGTCGGTGCGCATCCTGACCTACATCGAGAACGGCAACGAGGCAGCCGCCGCATCGGTGGCTGTGTTGTTGCTGCTGGTGGCGCTCCTCGCCATCACGATCCTGCAGATCATCACCTCGAGGGTGGCTCGCCGTGGCTAGCAGCAGAGTGCAGCCGAAGACGGCCGGCACCTACGTGCGACGCGTGATCGTCATCGCATACCTGTTCTTTCTCGTCGTGTGGCCGGTCTCCTTGGTCGTGAAGCACACGTTCGACGGAGGATTCGGCAACATCACTACCGCGTTGTCCGACCCTGTAGTGACGGACGCTCTCCGGCTCACGGTCTATGTCGCAATCTGGGCAGTCGTGATCAACACGGTGTTCGGCATCGGTGTCTCCCTGTTGCTCGTGCGGTATGAGTTCCCGGGGCGCAGCGTCCTGTCGGCGCTGATCGACCTGCCTTTGGCTGTCTCGCCCGTCGTCGTGGGCCTCGCGCTGCTTCTTGCCTACGGCGGCACCAACGGCCTTTTCGGGCCGTTCTTGAACTCGATAGGTTTTCAGGTCGCTTTCGCGACCCCTGGCATCATCCTGGCAACCGCATTCGTCAGCTTGCCCCTCGTGATCCGAGAACTTGTCCCGACGTTGCAGGAGATCGGCACCGACCAAGAGCAGGCCGCACGAAGCCTCGGGGCTGGTCCGTGGGCGACATTCCGGCGGATCACACTTCCCTCGATCAAGTGGGCCCTTGTCTACGGTGTCGTGCTCAGCCTCGCTCGCTCACTCGGCGAGTTCGGGGCGGTCAAGGTCATCTCCGGCAACATTGCCCAGCAGACCCAGACAGCCACCCTCGTCGTCGAGCAGAAGTACCAAGACTTCGAGCAAGAAACGGCGTACGCCACATCCTTCCTCCTCACGCTGATCGCCATCGCGGCGCTCGTCGTGATCACCATCCTTCGACCGAAAGATAAATCCGATGGGAATTGAGATCCAGGGGATCAACAAGAACTTCGGCGACTTCGTCGCCCTCGATGACATCAACCTGAGCATCCCGACCGGACGTCTCACGGCTCTCCTCGGCCCTAGCGGCGGCGGCAAGTCGACCCTGTTGCGCATCATCGCCGGGCTCGAGTCGGCGGACTCGGGCGTCGTGGAGATCGAGGGAATCGACGCTACCCATCTCCCGGCCCAGAAGCGCAACGTCGGCTTCGTCTTCCAGCACTACGCCGCGTTCAAGCACATGTCTGTGGCGAAGAACATCGCATTCGGCCTCGAGATCCGCAAGAAGCCGAAGGCTGAGATCGCGGCCAAGGTCGACGAGCTGTTGAAGCTCGTACACCTCAGCCAGTTCGCGCACCGATTGCCGTCACAGCTGTCGGGCGGTCAGCGCCAGCGCATGGCGTTGGCCCGAGCACTCGCCATCGAGCCCACGGTGCTCCTGCTCGACGAGCCGTTCGGCGCGCTGGACGCCAAGGTCCGCAAGGAGCTGCGCGACTGGCTCCGTCGCCTGCATGACGAGGTGCACGTGACCACCGTGTTCGTGACCCACGACCAAGAGGAGGCGCTCGAGGTCGCCGACACGATCGTCGTCATCAACGAGGGCCGTATCGAGCAGGTGGGTAGCCCCGATGACCTCTACGACAAGCCGGCGAGCGAGTTCGTATTGAGCTTCCTCGGCCCCGTGACACGCCTGCGTGGCGAGCTGGTTCGGCCCCACGACATCTTCCTCTCGCGCTCAGAGATTCCCAGTGCCGTCGCGGGGACTATCTCGCGGTTCACGCGCATCGGGTTCGAGGCACGGTTCGATGTGACGCCCGCCGACGGCTCGGAGCCGGTCATCGTCGAGATGACCCGCAACGAGGCGTTGTCGGAGGACCTCAAGCCCGGTGATGCCGTGTGGCTCAAGCATGTGACCGGAATACCCGCGACCCGCTAGACGTCCCCCTACCTCCCTCCACGCATACCTTCTCCACGATTTGGAGAGTTACACGCCTATCCGCTCGCGAGGAAAGGCGTATAACTCTCCAAATCGTGGGGAAGGGAGGGGTACGGGAGGGGTGGGGTGCGGGGCGGGGCTAGACCGAGGCGCCGACGAGCTCGCGGGTGCGCGTGCGCTTGGAGTGCACGATCGAGACGCCAAGGATCGCCAGACCGCCGAGCGCGAGGCCGACGCCCACCTTGCTCGGCGCGGTGTATCCATACCCAGCAGAGATGACGACGGCACCGAGGTAGGCACCGAGCCCGTTGGCCAGATTGAGTGCCGAATGATTGAGGGCGGCGCCGAGCATTTTGGCTTCGCCCGCCACATCCATGAGCCGCATTTGCAGGCAGACGGCCACCAAGGAGCCTGCCGCAGAGATCGCGAAGACCAGGAAGAGTGCCGACACGGCATAGCTGGCACCGACGACGAAGAGCGCCAGCAGCACCGCCATCGCCAGGAACCCGCCGACGAGCGACTTGATCACGCTGAAGTCCGCCAGCCGGCCGCCGATCGCGGTACCCGCCAAGCCACCGAGTCCGAAGGCGAACAGAAACCACGGGATCGCGCTCCGCGAAAGACCGGTGACGTCCGTCACCGTGGGCGCGATGTAGCTGTACATCGCAAACATGCCGCCGAACCCGACCATGCCCGCGGCGACGGTGAAGAGCACCTGGGGTTGGCGCAAGGCATTGAGCTCGCGCCCGACCGAGGCCGACTTGTCGCCCTCGACCTTGGGAACGAGGAACCTGATCGCGATCGCCGTGAGCACCGTCAGGACGACGACCGTCCAGTACGCGCTGCGCCAGCCGAGATTCTGCCCCAGCCAGGTGCTCGCCGGGACGCCGGCGACATTGGCGACCGCTAGGCCGAGCATGACCGAGCTCACCGCGCGGCCGCGGAACCTGGGTTCCACCATCGAAGCGGCG
>JAOPXA010000312.1 GCA_025965395.1 Nocardioidaceae bacterium
GAGCTGGCCTCGAGCAATCCGGAAAAGGCATCGATAGAAATCTCGGTGCTCACCATCCAGGTGGCTGGGCGCCGCACCGTCGCAAGGGCGTAACCAGTGACGTCGTCCGCCAGAACCCCGAGTGCGCCGACACCGATCGGGTGCCCCTCGAAGCTCGACCAGTCTCCGCGATCCATCTCGCCCCGCGCAGTGCCTTCGCCGACACGGACGTCGTGCACCCGGAACAGGTTGTCCGGCCCGCTGCGGACGATGGGTGGAAGAACTGACGGATCGTTCAGAGCGAATGGGTCGTTCGCGTCGTCGTGCTTCATGCGGACAGGTTAGCCGAGGTCGACCGAACCCGAGCCTAGAGCGGATGGGACTTGAAGGTGCGTCCCAGCACGGAGCGAGTTTTGCGGCGCGTCAGGATCGAGCAGTTGCTTTCGTCGCTGAGAATCGAGCAGTTGCTCCTGTGGCTCAGGATCGAACCGTTGCTTTTCGACGAAAGCATCGACCCCACCGAAATCCAGGACCCGATCGACCCGACGGAGAATGCCGCGCCGATGGATCCGACAGAGGCGAACGAACCAATGCTGCCCACCGACAAGGCAGAACCTTCGGAGCAGATAGACAAGAACGAGTTGTGTGACCGCCAAGAGAGCATGGTCCAGCCTCGGTTTCGTGTAGAGGTCGCTATGGATCGATGCTAAAGCACGACCCCACTCCCACTCAGCCGATGAGCTTCCAGGGGCCGTACTGCATCGTGGGCGACGGAGCGGTGGCCGTGGTGTACCACTGCGCCTGGTATGTCTGCCCTTGGTAGGTGACCTTCTCGCCGCCGTTGTAGACCGTGGCTGCGCTCCACGCCGGGATGCTGCCAGGAGCAGCCGGCTTGATGACCTCGCTCCACGGACCACCGGTGCCTCCAGGCGTCTGGCCGCGCGTCCACCACAACGCCTTGAACGTGCGGCCCTGGTAGACGACGACGTCACCGGTGTTGAAGACTCGCGTCGCGGTCCACAGCGTGCTGCCGTCGGCTGCCGTCGCGATCTCGGCCCACGCGCCGGAGGTGCTTGAGCCCGGGGTCTCGCCCGAGGTCCACCAAAGCGCCTGGAACACCTTGCCGCTGTAGCTCACCAGGTCGCCCGTGTTGTAAACCTTCGTCTTGACCCAGGCCGCCGGTGGGGGGACGCCCTGCGTGCCGAGATGAAGGTCGCAGTCGATCTTCCCGCTGAAGAGCGCGTGGCCCTCGGTCGCGCTGCCGGGCCCGGTGCCGTAGATGCCGTCGTCCGACCAGACGACGTCCTTGGTGCCTGCGACGCAGGTCGAGCTCGGTGCGAGCGCGAAGCCCTCGATGTTGTTCACCGGCAGACTCGCCGGTTTGCTGTAGGCGACGTCGGGGACGATCGCGCCGGTCGAGCCCACCTTGAGCAAGGTCGAGGTGATCCCGCACGTGTTGTCGCACAAGGCCCAGATCCGCTGCGTATCGGCGTTGAACTGGACATCCATTACGTGACCCATGCCGGTGTCCACGACGGCCACGCGGCGGAAAGTGTGGTCACTGTTGAGCGCGTAGGCGTAGAGCTTGCCGTCGTTCTCGAGAGCGGCGAAGTAGAGGCCAGACCCGTGCAGCGGGTAGTCGATCGGTTTGTACGTCTTACCTTTCGACTGGTCAACGAATCCGTTCGCCGTCAGGTAGCTGTCGGGCACGAACGTGACGCCTTCGAAGCCAAGATTCGCTTCGTCCTTGTTGCCAGCGTGAAGTTCGGGGAACTCCCCCGTCAGGTTCCACTGGTCGGTCGCGACGAGCTGCGTGCCCGACTGGGTCGGGTCGAAGCGCAGGATCGAGTTGAGTGGGATCGTGTTCGCCGCGTTGTTGCGCTCGGTCGTCACGTAGAGCGCGCCGTCGGGGCCAACCGTCAGACCCTCGGCGTCGGGCTGGTTGGTCGCCACGTCAGTGCTGCCCGGGAAGAAGATCTCCTTGCCGGCCCCCCAGCCGTTGGTGGTGTCGGACACCCATACGCCGCCCTGCTTCACGAGGCGGAAGACCCAGGCCTTGTTCTTCACTGCGTACAGAACGTTGGCGTTGGTCGGGTCGAAGATGAGCCCGCTGACGTCGCGCCCCTCGGGACCGGTCGTCGTCTTCCACGCGCACTGTGCGTCCGCGACGGCGACGGTCGAACTGCCGGGCCAAGCGCTCGGGATGAGCGCTGTGGCGGGCAGGGTGCCCGTGCCGGATGCCGCCTCGGGCTGGCACGGCAAAGTCGGGACGGGGTTGTCAGCCGGGTTGCTGAGCGGCGCCAGGCAGGCGGTCGCGTTAGAGGAGCCGAAACTCTTGGCCGCGACCGATACGAAGGCGCCGCTACCGTTCGGGCACCGCGCGATGGCGACCGCCCCAAAGTTGTTGCTCTCGTCGGTCCCCGCCTCGCCCGCGGTGTATGCCACGGAGTCGACGAGGGTGCCCGCGGTGCCGTTTGTGCCGTCGGGCAGGTAGATCTTGACGCCGTCCCCGCCGCTGCCAAGGCCCTTGGTCGACGAGAAGTACACGAAGCCGTGAGCCGGTACGACCGTGGTGGCAGTGCCGTCGGCCCGCTTCGCGGAGAACGCCGTCGCCGCGGTCGCTGCACCGCTGTCGATCTGCAGCCAGCCCGCGATGCTCACGTCGGCGGATCCGCTGTTGTACAGCTCGACGGCGTCACCGACCGGCGTACTGCCGTTGTCGGACGAAACCTCGTTGATGTGGATGTCTGCCCACGCAGGTCCGCTAGGGGCCGGGGCGAAGCGGCTCTTTCCCGGCGAAGCAATATCGCCAGGTGTCGCTGCTGATGACGCCTCCTCATCACCGACCGAGGCCAGCTTCCACTGAGATGCGTCGTTCGCACCGAGCGCTGCCGCGGTCACCGGGATGCCGGCGACTCCTTGAGTGCGGGGTCCCTTGACGGTGCCGGTGCCCTGGTCGTTGTAAGTGAGGCGGTCGGCGAGGTTCGCGACCGGGTCGCTACCGCTGAAGATGTTGATCTCGTCGGCGCGGCCCAGGTTAGTGGTGTTGCCGACGAGAATCTTGATAGAGGCGTCTAGGCCCCACTGAGAGCGGAAGGTCGCGTCGGGCGCCTCGGTGATGATCGCGGACTGACCCGCGGCGAGGGTGCCCAGGCTGTCGAGCGGGACGGTTCCCGGGGTCCGGCTGTCGTCGTCGAACGACCAGCCGACCAGGCTTGTCGGCGTGGAGCCGAGATTGGTGATCTCGATGAACTCACCAGCGGAGCTGACGGGGTTGTACATCCACTCAGTGAT
>JAOPXA010000229.1 GCA_025965395.1 Nocardioidaceae bacterium
GGATGGGCTGCGCTGACGAGCGACGTATGCGCCGAGGAGGGCATCGAGCTTCCGGCGCTTAGCGACGTGCTCGATGAAATCAATGCGGTCTTGCCCGAACGTACGACCGCCAACCCGCTCGACATGACCGGCTTCGCCATGGGGCGCTCCGACGTGGTTGAGTCCGTGCTGACCAGCTTTGCCAGCAGCCCTGACGTCGACGCGATGCTCCTCCAGTGGTTCCTCGACGAGTCGGCGGAGGCCTCGGCTGCGACGTTCGTGGAGGCGGCGTGCAAGGCGGCCGCTCTGCAGGACAAGCCGGTCATTCTCGGGTCCGTCGAGGACGGTCACCCCGGTCCGTGGGCCCACGGCCTCGCCGATCGCGGCGTGGCGGTCGGGCGTGGCATCCGGGCAACGGCGCGCGGTCTCGCCACCATGGCCGAGCACGTGTTGTTTCGCGAGCAGACCGCTGGCACGTTGGCGCTGCCAGCGCCGGTGGTCGTCCCGGTGCCACTAGGGGCCGTGGTCGACTCGAGCGCGGGCAGGCTGCTCACCTTCGGTCCCACGATGGAGTTGCTCGAGGCTGCAGGGGTGCCGGTGGCGCCATACGTGGTCGTGGATCCCGCCGCCGACCTTCCCGGGGCGATCGACTTTGCCGGGCCGTATGTGGTCAAGCTCGCCGACGTCCCGCACCGCAGCGACATCGGTGCGGTGCGCCTCGGCGTAGACCAAGCCGGACTTGCCGCGTCGGTCACCGATCTGCGGAGCCTCGCATCTGCCAGCGGCCTGCCCGAGAGCGTCGTGATCCAGCCACAGGTCAAGATCTTCGGCGAGGCGTTTGTCGGTGTCCAGGGCAGCACGGGCCTCGGTCCGCTCGTCGCGTTCGGGGTGGGCGGCATCTTCGTCGAGCTTCTGGGCCGGGTTGCGGGCCGGCTCGCGCCGCTTGCGGACCACGACGCATACGGGATGCTCGACGAGATGGCCGACACCGGAGTTTTCGACGGGGCCCGTGGTCAGAAGGCCTGGGACCGCGATGAGCTCGCGCGTCTGCTTCAGTCGGTCGGTGCGCTCGCGGCGGGGGCGCAGGGTTGGTTGCTCAGCCTCGACGTCAACCCCTTGGCGCTCACCGACCGTGGCTTCGTCGCCCTCGACGGGCTCTGCCTGCTGCGCGCGGATTGAGCTCGGCAGGCCCTTCCCCCGCGATTTGGATACTTAGCAGCGTATCGGGGCGAATGGATACGCGGCTAAGTCTCCAAATCGTGGGGAAGGGAAGGGCAAAACAGCTTAGGCGGCTTCGAAGTCGAGCTTTTCGGTCTCCTGCAAGAGCTGAAGGAAGTCGGGCGCGAACTTCGCCATGGTGTCCTCGCGCACTTGGTAGTAGTAGTTGCGACCGGCCTTGCGGACGCTGATCAGACCTGCTCGACGAAGGATCGCCGTGTGGTACGAAATCGTCGATTTTCCAATCGGCAGGCTCTGGTCGAGGAGGGTGCACGGCAACTCTGAGCCGTGCTGGCGGGCGATCAGGTGCAGGATGCGCACGCGCACAGGCTCACCAAGGGCTGCAAAGACGGCGATGTAATCGTCAGGGCTCTCCGCGGATGCGTTCGACATACCGAAAAGGATAGTAGGGGCCGCTTTGCGCCAGCAATCGGCAATTACTGAACATACGTTGGCAGAAAGTCCTCCCAAACCCTTGACGAGGTCGATAGTTCGCGAGTTATAGTCCATGGTGTGAGCCGGATCACTATGAAGATTGTTATCTTCAAACCTCCTCATGGGTCAGAGCGTTTTCGCGGAAATCACTGCGTCTCGCTATCGCACGCTTGGAAGGTTGACCATGAGCGTTGACATTCTCGACATCTTCACCGAGATGGGCATCGACACTCGGCCCGACTCCGAACTCACGCACGAGGAGATCCTCGCCCGCAACGTGCGGGTCGTGGACCTGCACTTTCACACTGAAAATCCCGACGAGGTGGAGAAGGCCGTCGCGCTCTACACCGACGACATCGTGTGGGAGGCGCCCAGCCGCGGCGTCATCATGACCGACCGGCAGAGCGTCCTGGACTCGTACCGCAAAATCTTCCAAACGCTGGCCTACCGCAAGGCCATCAGCCTGCGGCGCTTCGCCACCGAGCAGTTCGTCTTCGACGACCAGATCGCCGAGCTGGTCGTCGTCGGTGATCCCTCGCTCATGCCCAACCTGCCGTTCGAGACAGGCGACTCCATCAGTGTCCGACTCGTCCACTGTTTCGAGCTGCGCGATGGTCGCATCGCCCGTGAGATCGCCTACGAGCTGTGGCGCAAGAAGGGCAGCCTCGTCGACAACGACTTCATTCCTGATGGCTCGCCGGTCGAGCTGTTCCCGCCGATCCCTGGGTTCCCCGAGGACTCCTGATCTCCCGCCTGCACCACACCCTCCCCACAACGCGCACCCGCGCTCCACGACAGAGAGTTTTGATGAGACTGATCGGCTATGACCACGACGGCGCGCGACACATTGGGTCGGTGGAGGGCGACGAGCTGACCCCTCTGGGGCCGGTCGACGACTTTTACGCGGCTGGTGGTGACGTCTCACCCACTGGCGCTCCCGTGCCGCTCTCCAGCGTGACCCACCTTCCGCCGGTCCCCAAGACGTCCCGGATCTTCTGCGTGGGCATCAACTACCGCTCGCACGCATCCGAGGCGCTCGACCTCGCCGGGCTCGAGGAGCCGAAGGTGCCGATGATCTTCGGCCGCTGGGAGTCCACGCTCGTCGTCGACGGCGATGCCGTGCCGGTGCCGCCCAACGAAGGCCTCGACTGGGAGGTCGAGCTCGCGGTGATCATCAAGGACGAGGTATGGCTGGCCGACCAGGCGACAGCACTCGACCATGTGTTGGGCTACACCGCTTTCAACGACCTGTCTGCCCGTCACAAGCAGCTCGAGACGCCGCAGTTCACGCTCGGCAAGAATCCCGACCGATCGGGGCCAATTGGACCCGTGGTCGTCACGGCTGACGAGTTCGGCGATCCCTCGAACGTACGCGTGCAGACCCGCGTCAACGGCGAGACGATGCAGGACGCCAACACCAGCATGCTGATCCACAGCATCCCGCGCATCATCGAGTACATCACCGACACCGTCACGCTGCTCCCCGGTGACGTGATCGCGACCGGCACCCCGTCAGGCATCGGGCTGGCGCTCAAGCCGCCGCGCTTCATGGGCCCCGGCGACGTGGTCGAGATCGAAGTCGAAGGCATCGGCGTCCTTCGCAACCCCATCGTGACGCGTGAAGAACTTCACGCAGGTTCCTCTTACCCGCAAGGAGCACGTCTATGACCGCCACACTCCCCGTCGAGACCGACAACGCGCTGAACACTCTTGTCGAGGGTGCGCGCGCTCTCGTGCCCGCTCTGGTCGAGAGAGCCGACGAGACGGACGAGCTCCGCCGGCTGCCCGACGCGACGGTCCAGGATCTTCGCGCCCTCGGCGTGCTGGGCATGGCCGCGCCGACCGAGGTGGGCGGCAACGACCTGGGGCCGGTGGGCATCCTCGAGGTATCGATCGCCCTGGCCAGCGGCTGCGCGGCAACCGCGTGGTGCGCCGGCAACTGGGCCGTCCACAACATCCTCACCGCGATGCTCCAGCCAGAAGCTCAGCAGGAGGTCTACGCCAACGGCATGCCGATCGTGTCGACCGGCTTCAGCCCGCTGCGCGCCAAGACTGAGAAGGTCGACGGCGGCCAGCGCATCACCGGCCAGTGGGACTTCGCCAGCGGTGTCGACCACGCCGAGTGGGTCGTCGTCATGGCGATGTCAGAGACGGGCCCACTCGCGCACCTGGTGCCTCGCGCCGACCTCGAGATCATTGACACCTGGCACACCACGGGCCTTCGCGGCACCGGCAGCAATGATGTCGCCGCCGCTGATCTCTTTGTGCCCGAGCACCGACTCTTGCCGATGGGCCCCCCCGGCGAGGCTCAGTCGATCGGCCGCGGCATGTATGCCAGCCCGTGGCTGCGCTTGTCACTCAACAGCGTGTTTGGCGCGGGTGTCATCGGCACCGTCCTCGGCACGGCCCAGGCGACCGTCGATGAGTTCGTACGCCGTCAGTCCGGCCTCGTGGGAGGCCTGTCCGGCGTCAAGGTCTCCGACCGCCCCGAGATCCACTACCTGCTGGGTGAGTCCGTCGCTGATGTCGAAGGTGCCACCGCACGGATGCGTTCGACCTACGCCGAGCAATACGCGGTTGCGCTCTCAGGTCGCGAGTCGACGATGGAGGAGCGCCTGCGCTGGCGTCGCGACGCTGCGTGGTGCGGCAAGATCGCGACTGCGGCAGCAGACCGGCTTTACGCTGCGGGCGGAGCGCACGTGCTCTACACCGGCGACCGGATCGAGCGCCAGCACCGCGACATCACCGCTGGCTCGCACCACTATGGCCTCAACTGGGACTCGCTCTTCATCGGCACCGGCCGCGTCCTCGCCGGCGGAGACCTCAACATGGCGATGATCTGATGCCGACGATGACCAAGCCCGACGCCAAGGTGCAGGCCCTTCTCGATGCGCCCAACATGGCCGTCATGTCGACGCTGGACGCGCATGGCGCACCCCGCAGCCACCCCTTGTGGTTCAACGTCGAGGGTGACCACGTGTGCCTTAACTCGGTGCGCGGACGTGCCTGGCCGCGTCGGGTCGAGAACGACGAGCGCATCGCGCTCTGCGTGGTCAACCACGAGGCGACGCACGAGTACGTCGAGATCACTGGACGGGTCACCGAGGTCACTCACGACGGTGCCGACGCCCATATCGACGCGTTGTCGAACCGCTACATCGGCATCGACTACCCCAACCGGTTCGAGGGCGAGGAACGCCTCAAGGTGACGGTCGTCCCCGAGAAGTTCGTCTACGTCAACCTGCTCGAAGCAATCCCCGCTGCGCCATTCGGCGACCAGCGCGACTGACTCGTTCCATCCTCTGATTTACACCCATCAATGCATCGCAAAAGGAGTTCTTAATGGCTAGTGATCGGTCTCGTCTCGAGTTCGGGTTGTTCGTGCCACCCATGCACTACATGAAGCAAAACCCGACGCGGGCACTCTGGCGCAACCTGGAGATGCTGGAGTATGCCGACAGCCTCGGGTTCCACGAGGCCTGGATCGGCGAGCACCACTCCGGTGGCGCGGAGATCATCGGCTCGCCCGAGGTCTTCATCGGCTCGGCCATCCAACGCACGACGCAGATGCGCCTCGGCACGGGTGTTGCGTCGCTGCCGTACCACCACCCGTTCCACGTGGCCGAGCGTGCCGTGCTTCTCGACCACCTGTCCCGCGGCCGCACGATGCTCGGCGTCGGGCCTGGCTCGCTGCCCACCGACGCCTCGATGATCGGCGTTCCGTGGGCCGACACCCGCAAGCGCATGGTCGAGTCGTGGGAAGCGATCCACCACCTGCTCACGTCCGACGAGCCGTTGACGATGGAGACCGACTGGTTCACTCTGCGCGACGCCATCTTGCAGGTCGAGCCGTATTCGCTGCCGACCATGGAGGTCGCCTTCACCGCGATGGAGTCCCCGTTCGGGCCCAGCATGGCGGGCAAGTACGGGTCGAGCCTGATCTCCCTCAGCGGCACGACGGCCAGCGGCTTCGGTGCGCTCGGTCGCCATTGGTCGGTCGTCGAGGCCGAGGCTGCCAAGCACAACCAGAGCGTCGATCGCAAGAACTGGGGCGTCGTCGTCATGATGCACGTCGCCGAGACGCGCGAGCAGGCCAAGAAGGAAGTCGAGCGTCAACTGCCAGCCTTCGCGGCATACTCGGCACTCATCTCGGAGCGTACGTTCGAATGGCTCGAGGCCGACCCGGATGCGCCCGAGCCCGAGGGTGAGCCGACGATCCAGGACATCATCGATGCCTTCGGCGGCACCAAGATCGCGTGCATCGGCACCCCCGACGACGCCATCGAGATGATCACGAACCTGCAGGAGGTCACCGGTGGATTCGGTCGCCTGCTGATGTTCACGGGCACCGACTGGACCAACCAGGAGGCGCTCTACCGCGGACTCGAGCTCACCGCTCGTGAGGTCATGCCGGCGTTCCAAGGCTCGTCGACTCGTCCCGAACGGGCCGCCCAGCGGTCGATCGAGACGCGCGCCGAGAAGATCGCCGAACAGCGTGCCTCGATCCGCCTGGCCAACGAGAAGTACGCCGCCGAGAACGCCCCCGCCTAACCACGCACGACTTACGCAAGTTGAGGGTTTTGGGTAGCCACCGCTACCTAGAACCCTCAACATGCGTCTAGCAGAGGAGAACCACGATGACGACAGACGAACCCCGGCTCCTCCGCTCGGTCACCGGGGGCGTGGCCACCTTCACGCTCAACAGGCCCGACCGCCTCAACGCCATGGACCACGGGCCCGGCAGCCTGCAGCGCGAGCTTGTCGACGCACTCGAGGCCGCCGACCACGACGACGACGTACGGTGCTCGGTCATCACGGGTGCGGGGCGCGCGTTTTCCTCTGGTGGCGAGCTGGGTGCCGCTCAAGAACTGCATTCGTCGAGCGACTGGTACTGGTTCCTCAAGCAGGAGGACGACGACAACGAGCGCATCCGCAACCTGCGCAAGCCGACGATCGGCGCCATCAACGGTATGTGCTTCGGCGCCGCGCTCATCATGGCGGCCAACTTCGACATCCTGGTCGCCTCGGATCAGGCCAAGATCGGTCTGATCGAGACACGCTTCGGCGGCACCGGGGTCGACGTCTTGGCCTATCACGTGGGTCCCCAATGGGCGAAGTTCATGTGCCTGAGCGGCGAGCTCCTCACCGCCCGCAAAGCCCAAGAGATCGGGCTGGTCCTGGCGACATTCGACGACGACATCTTCGCCGAGAAGGTCGCCGACCTTGGTCGTCGGATCGCCGCGATGCCGCCGGGCGCCGCAGTGATGAACAGGCGCGTCGTCAACGGCGCTCTCAACCACATGGGCTGGGGATCGCAAAAGGACATGGCGCTCGCGATGAACGCCGTGGCCAATGGGGATCAGCTGAGTCACGCGACCCAGGACGGGCGACCGTTCTCCGAGCTGATGAAGCAGGGCTGGAAGACGTTCAAAGACGCGCGCGACGAGCCATACAAGTCACCCTGGCTGGACTAGCGCCCGCCGATCCCCACGATTTGGATACTTAGCCGCCTATCGAGGTGGCTGGATACGCGCTTAAGTATCCAAATCTTGGGGATGTGGGGAGAGATCGGGGCGGGGACCGACTAGCGGGCGATGGTAGGGATTCGGACTAAATCGATTCGTTTGCCTATCGCCGCTGGTCGAGAGCGCGCATGGTAAGTCCAACTGACTCGAAAGGACTCCCATGCCGTCTCTCAAAACCGTTGCTGTCGCAGCGGGTCTCACCGTCATCCTCGTCGTAGGAATCGATGCCACCTCCTACGCCGCGAATGGCAAGAGCTTCTTGCTCGGCAAGTCGAACACCGCCACCAAGATCACGAAGCTCAAGAACTCTGCGGGCACGCCCCTTCAGCTGAAGGCAAAGGCCGGGTATGCGCCCCTGAAGGTCAGCTCGCCTGTCGTCGTGACCAACCTCAACGCCGACCTGCTCGACGGAAAGTCCGCGAGTGACCTGAAGGGCGAGTTGCAAAACAAAGCGTATGTCTTCAACAACACGACAGCGTCGACGACGGATGGGTCGATCAAGTACGCGTTCACTGGAATCGCGCCCGGCACCTACTTGCTGAACTATTCCGTCCAAATGGCGGGTGCAACGGGATCAACGGGTTCACCCGAGCAGGCCTACTGCACGCCGCACGTCAACGGCTCGTCCAATACTCCGGGCTTCATCACGTCCGTCTCGGTAGGCAACGCCATGGCGTTGTCAGCCTCAGCCACGCTGTCGCTTCCAGCCGGAACCACAGTGGATGTCACCTGTGGCACGTCGAATGACCTGAGCTGGAACAACAGCGCGCTGTTCCCAGCGCAGTTCACGTTCCTGAAGCTTGATGCCGTCTCGAGTGGTGCGCCCACCATCGCGAAGGTTGCAAAGACTGGGATCGCCAGCGCGAAGAAGAAGTAACTTCTCAGCAGCATGAGGTGCGGTCAAATTCCTGACCGCACCTCATCTGTATGTGCAGGCCGCGGCGCGAGAAGCACCGCGAATGCCGTCGTGATCGGCACCGCGAGGACGAGCCCGATCGCGCCGACGAGCGTACGAACGATCTCCGTGCCGATGCCCTCGGTCGTTGCCATCTCGGTGAGGCTGCGCTGGTAGACCGTGATCAGCAAGAGCACCGTCATGGCCGAGCCCGCATACGCGAAGACCAAGGTATAGACGCTGGACGCGATGTGGTCGCGGCCGATGCGCATGGCTGAGGCGAACGTATGAGCGGCGCTTGCGTTCGGTTGAGCCGCGCGAAGCTCCCATACGGCGCTGGCCTGGGTCACGGTCACGTCGTTGAGCACACCGAGCCCAGCGATGATCATCGACGCCGCCACGACGCCACGCAGGTCGAGCCCGCCCGTGACCGCCAGGAGAGTTTGGTCGTCCTCTGAGCCCAACCCGGTCAGGTGGGTCCAGTCGGTGGCCATGGCCCCGATGAGCCCGGTGATGCCGATGCCCACGAGCGTGCCGAACAGTGCGGACGTCGTACGGATCGAGATGCCGTGCGCGAGGTACAGCACGATGATCATGATCGCCGTCGAGCCCACGACGGCCACCACGATCGCATTCTCACCCGCCAGGATCGCCGGGAGCACGAATTTCATGAGGGCGAGCAGTGTGACCCCGATGCCGACGATCGCCAGCAATCCCCGCCAGCGCGCGACCACGCCCACGACGATCAAGAAGATGATCGAGAGCAGGATGAGGGAGCTGCCGCGTTTGAAGTCGATGAACTCATACGTCGCGGGCTGGCCGGACGGCGCGATGCGGACCAGCTCGACGCGGTCATCGGGAGAGAACCCGAGCTTGTAGCGGGCGGCATCCACTTGGACCGAGGCGGACGAGTCGCCAGGGACCTTGACGGTCAGCGTCCCGCACGGCCCTTTGACCTGGGGAAGTCCGTCGGGGCCGGTGGGGTCGTTGCCGCAGTCGAAAGGGTCGACGCCGGTGACCGTACCTTCGACGATCTTGACGCCAGGACCTGCGTACGGATTGGCGGTCTTGGGCACGTCGGACGAATGGGGCCACAGAGCGAACACGCCCACTGCTGTGGCGCCAGCGATCAGCGCCACGATGATCGCCAGGGCGACGGCCAGGCCTCGGCGCGGAGGTCCATCGGGCGCGAACGTATGAGAGTGCCCATGGGAGTGTGCCACGATGAAAGGGTGCCACGACCACCTGAGGACGAGACGCCCCTGGTCGGCGGTCAGGTCGGTGGCGCCGTGCGCGTGGGCGACACGGTACGTCGCCCGACAGGACCCTGGACCCCCGCCGTGCACGCCTTGCTCGACCACCTCAATGGCGTCGGGCTCGACAAGATCCCGCGGGTGCTAGGCATCGATGAGCTTGGACGAGAGATCTTGACGTTCATCCCCGGTCGAGGCGTCGACGTCGATGCCGAGGTCGTGCGTCGTGACGTGTTGACGGACGCTGCGGGGTGGTTGCGACGGTTCCACGACGCGGTCGAAGGCTTCGAGACCGACCTTCCGTGGCGCACGAGCGGCGAAGGATCCTTGATTTGCCACAACGACCCGGGCGCCTACAACTGGATCATCGACGGTGGTCGATTCGCGGGCATGATCGACTGGGACATGGCTGGCCCGGGCGATCCGCTGGATGATCTCGCGTTCATGGCATGGACGTCGGTGCCCCTCTACCGAGAGATCCCTGTCGATGAGGTGGCGCGTCGCCTCGACGACATCGCCGACGCCTATGGCGAGTGGGGACCGCTCACGTTGCTTGGTGCGGTCGAGCGTCGGATGGAGACGGCGATTGCCCGCATCGGGGCAGGGCAGGCCGCGGGCGACCCGGGCTTGGTGCATCTCGGCACGCTGGGGGAGCCGGGCCGCACGCGAAGTCGTCTCGACGCGATGGTCGCGCGACTTCCCGACATACGCGCAGCCCTAGACAAAGGATGAGGTGTTGTGCCCACCCGATGGGCACAACACCTCATCCTTCGTCGATGCGAGGGAGGTCTAGATGCGCTGGGGCAGACCGAACGCCGTCCGCACGCCCTCGGAGAAGACCACCGACGTAGGCTCCGCCGCGACGACCCCGGGGAGTCCGGCCGCCGCGACCAGCGTGTCGTCGAGATGCTCGACGATGGCGGTGCACAGGGGCCATGGCTCGTGGTGGTTGGGGATCCAGAGCGTCTGACCGCACCACCGCGTATGCAGCCCGAAGCGCGCGGTCACGAACTGCTCGACGGCTGACGGCTCGACGACCGGAGCCCCGACCCGGATGCGCATCGTGCCGCCGGCCCCGCGCGGGCTCGGCCACCGGCGCCGCGTCGTGTACGTGAGGACGTCACCGTCGCGAGCGATGCGCATACGCGCCCAGGTGTAGGGCGTGGCAAACGCAAGACGCGCACCCAGCGCCGCAACGAGTCGCGATGTCTCGAGCGACCGGAACACGACACCATGATGACCTTCGTCGTCGACGGAGTAGAGCCGTACGTTGGTCTCCGCGAACCGTCCGAGGTACGGAACGGCTGGCCCGCGACCGAACCCGGCATCGCTCATCTGGAACGGGATCAGGCCGACGTACGTGACGCCGTCGAGAACATCAGGGCGCACGCCGCGCGGCAGCAACGGCGCGACCAGCGCGGGATCGACGGCCCAGTGCACGAACGAGATGCTGAGCCAGTCCTGGCGCATGATGCGCGGTCCGACGAGGGGGCGCGGGATCGGGTCAAACGGGGTCACGCCTTGAATCTAGCCCTGTGAATCTCGCTGCGCCGATGACGACTGGCTGAGTATCCTCGGGCGCATGGTCAGCATCTACTTCGACGAGCAGGACGAGGGGGTTGCGCTCGTGGAGGCCTTGCGCGCTGAGGCGTATGACGTCTCGGTCCGCCGCGTGGGTTTTGCCGGCGAAGACGACTCCCAAGATCACGCGTGGGTGGTCGAGGTGGCTGCTGATGCCGATCGAATCGCGGCGCTGGTTGAGGTGCACGGCGGCTGGGTCGCGTCCGACGAGCGGGTGGTCGCCACGCCGCTGCCCCTCCCGACAGGCCCCAAGAAGCTCAAGCGGGCAGGTTCGCCAGAAGAAACTCCACCTGCAGCGCCTTGAGATTCTCGGCGACGACCTCGTCGGGCGTCATGTGGGTGATCCCGCTCAGCGGCAGGACCGTGTGCGAGCGCCCGGCAGCCATGAGCGCCGACGAGAGCTGGAGCGTATGAGCGGCCAGCACGTTGTCGTCGGCCAGGCCGTGGATGAGCATGAGCGGTCGCTCGAGCTTGGCGGCTAGCGGGAGCAGCGAATTGCGGTCGTAGACTTCGGGCTGCTCGCCCGGATGTCCGAGGTAGCGCTCGGTGTAGAAGGTGTCGTAGAGCCGCCACTCGGTCACGGGGGCGCCTGCGACTGCCACGTGAAACACGTCAGGGCGTTGCAGCACCGCGAGCGCCGCGAGGTAGCCGCCATAGGACCAGCCGGTGATGGCGACGCGATCGGTGTCGACGTCGTCGGGAAAGGCTTCGGCTACGGCCGCCAAGGCATCGACCTGGTCGGCCAAGGTCACGGCCGCTAGGTCGTCACGGATCAAACGGTCCCAACCAGGACCCCGGCCACCCGTGCCACGGCCATCGGCGACGACAACGCAGAAGCCCTGGTCGGCAAGCCACTGCGGCTCGAGGAACATCCGCCCTGACGCCATGACGCGCTGGGCGTGCGGGCCGCCATACGGATCCATCAGGACGGGCAGACGGGCGGAGCCGGGCGCGTGCCCGGAGGGGAAGAGGACCGCCGTCCGCAGGGCGCGCTCGCCGGCGTGCAT
>JAOPXA010000025.1 GCA_025965395.1 Nocardioidaceae bacterium
CTGCGCCATGCCAGGGCGATGCGCATACGAGAGAGCCGAGAAGTGCAGAACACCCATCGACCGCAAGTGGGCTAACCGCTCGTCGTCGCTGCTTCGATAGGCGATCTGCCACGCCAGATCGGTGCGAGCGCCGAGGTTGTCGAAGTAGGCCCAGACTTTGTCGAGAACTCGCTTGGGCATGAAGTGCACATGGACGTCGAAGATACCTGGCAAGCCGAGGCCACGCACCAGCGGCGCAACGTCCTGGTCGAGCATCAACTGACGCCCTTGATCCGGCGTCCCATCTCTTTTTGAGCGTCACGGCTCGTCTGCTTCTCGGCAAGCGCATGCCGCTTGTCGTAGGTCTTCTTGCCCTTGGCCAAGGCGAGCTCAACTTTGGCTTTGCCATCGGAGAAATAGAGCGACAAAGGTATGAGCGTCAGCCCGCGCTGAGCGACCCGGTGCTCGATCTTCTCGATCTCGACGCGATGCAGCAGCATCTTGCGGCGCCGCCGCGGCTCGTGGTTGGTCCAGGTGCCTTCGGTGTACTCAGGGATGTGCACGTTGAGCAGGAACATCTCGTCGTTGTCGACCTCGGCAAAACCGTCGACGAGGGAGGCGCGGCCCAGGCGCAACGACTTGACCTCGGTGCCGGTCAGGACAAGACCGGCCTCGTAGGTTTCTTCGATGTGGTAGTCGTAGCGCGCCTTGCGATTCTGCGCGACCACCTTGCGACCGGTCTCCTTGGGCATATGTTCATTTAACAGGGTCGGCGGTCATAGCCAGCCCATGGGATTGACGGTCTGCCCGTTGACGATGACCATGAAGTGCAAATGGCACCCCGTCGAGTAGCCGGTGGTGCCGGCATACGCGATGACCTGACCGCGCTTGACCGTCGCACCCGACCGCACCGCATACCGCGTCAGGTGGTTGTACGTCGTGACGACGCTCTTGCCGCGCATGATGCCGTTGGCGAGGATGAGTCGGTTGCCGTAGCCACCGTTGTAGTACTCCGAGATCACCCTGCCGCCGGCGGCCGCGCGCACGGGAGATCCACAGGCGGCGCGGAAGTCAGTGCCGTCGTGGAGCTTGTAGACGTGGGTCACCGGGTGGACGCGCATGCCGTACGGGGAGGTGATGATGCCACCGTTGGGCCGTGAGAGCACGCCGCCACCATCGGATCCCGGAGCCTTGATGCCCTTGGCAGCATCGCGCGCTTCCTTTTCGGCAAGCGCTTTGAGTTCCGCGTTGAGTCGCGCACGGTCGTTCTCGAGCTGCTTGACCTTCGCCGCATCCTCTTGAAGGGCCTTGTTGGCAGCACCCTTGGCGGACTTACGTGCGTCGACGAGTCCGGCCACCGCAACCGCTTGATTCTCCGCCGACATCTCGAGCTGTTGCGTCGTGACGAGGTTGGCCGCGGCTTCTTTGCGCTTGGCCTCGACTTGGTCACGCAGCTTGTGGACCGCGTCGCGATTGACCTTCAAGATGATGCGGGATGCTTCGAGCCTGTCCATGGTCGCCACCTGGGCATCGCTGACCGAACGGGTCAGGCTGATGCGTTCACCGAACACGGTCGGGTTTTCCCCGCGCAGAAGATCGCCGAATGCACGCAGACCTTGATCGCCGCCCTGAAGCGTCTCCAACGTGAACTGCTTGACAGCTTCCTCGGATGCATCGAGCTGTTTGCTGCCGACGTCGAGCGCTGTCCGCGCGGCCGTCAGCTCTGCCTCGCTCTCTGCGAGCTTCGCCCGCATTTGCGCGTCCCGAGCCTTGGCCACAGCTAGCGTGCCTCGCGTCTGCCCGAGGTAGTTCTCGGCGGTCGCGAGCTTTGACTTCGCTGCGTCGAGGGCTTGCTTGGCCGCGACATACTCCTTGCTCGAGTGCTCGAGATCGTCTTTGGCGTCGCCAAGGTCGCCGCTGAGGTTCTTCTTCTCCTTCAGCAGCTCGGATTTGGGATCGGCCAAACTCGCGCTGGTGGCACCAGCCACGAGGGTGCTCGCAAGCACCAAGGCAATCAGAATTCGAGACGAGCGCATAGTCGACCTAAGGGGGAAGTTGTCAACGGTTGTGCTTTACGGTAACCGACCTCAGCTAGACATCGAGGTATTTCCGCGTCATCAGCAGTGTCGGAATTCCTGCCAGAAGGATCGCCAGCAGCGACGTCCAGCCCATCACGACGAACGCCTCGCTCCAAGAGACCCACGTGGTGATCTGCCCCAACGTGTCTCTGAGGTAGCCGTAGACGACGAAATACATGAAGGCCGCGAGGCCCAAGGAGGCCGCCAGGGCAGAGATCACTGCAGCGAACAGGGACTCGAGGATGAAGGGAAGCTGGATGTGCCAGCTCGACGCACCCACCAAGCGCATGATCCCGATCTCACGACGCCGCGCAAACGCGGTCATCCGGATCGTGTTGGAGACCTGCAGGATCGCGGCAATGATCAGCAACAGCGACGTGCCGAGGGCAGCCCAGCGCATCTTGTCGAGCATCTCAAAGAGCGGGCCGAGGAGCTGGCGGAGACTGTTGACGTTGCCAACGCCATCCATACCCGAGACCTGACTCACGACGCCGCTGTACTGGCGCGGATTCTTCAACGTCACGAAGTATGACTCGGGGAACGCTTCCGGACCGAGTGTCTCCAGCTGTTTGCGGCCCGTCTCGGACTGGCCGAGCAGCGCACGCGCCTGCTCGTAGTTGCGCTCAGGACTGCGGATGTCGACACTCTTGACCTCGGGGTTCTGCTCAAGCGCGGCGCGCACGGCGGCCTCTTGCTCGGGAGTCGACTCGCCGCTGAGGCAGTTTTCGCCGGGCGAGTTCTTGGTGCACATGTTGATCTGCAGCTGGAGTCGGTCGCCGAAGTACTTCTCGGTGCGGTTGGCCTGACTTTGGATCAGCAGGCCGAGGGATGCGAGTAGCAGGGAGACCGTCATCGTGACGATCAACGAGATGGTCATGGACTTGTTGCGGCGCAGGCCGGAGCCTAGCTCGCTCAG
>JAOPXA010000036.1 GCA_025965395.1 Nocardioidaceae bacterium
ACATCGCGGCCTATTACGTCGAGCCGTCTGGCGTTGTCGTCGAGCTCTACACCGATCTCGAGCAGATCTATGACGACCTGCGACCGCCCATTGTGTGGTCCGAGGACGATCGCACGTGGTTCAACCGGTGGGGCGTCTATCGCGGCGAAGACTTCCGTAGCCATGGCCTTTTCCCCGCGCCGATCAGCCGATTCGACACTCATACCGACAACAAAGGAACCACGTCATGAAGTATGCGAGCTTCATTCACCACGACAATCCGACCTGGGGAGTGGCAGACGCCGGGCACCTGTATGACCTCGGGCCCTCGGGCCTTGCGCTCGCGCCGACGCTGAAGGCGGCCGTCGAGTCGGGCGTCTTCGGCAATCTCGGTGTCCCTTGGAAAGACGCACCGTCGGTGGCCGAATCTGAGGTCACGTTCCTTGCTGCGATCACCGACCCGGGCAAGATCCTCTGCATCGGCGTCAACTACCGCTCGCACCGTGACGAGACTGGGCGCGATCCGGCTGCGAAGCCAACGGTGTTCACACGTTTCGCGGACTCCCAGATGGGCCACCTTCAGCCCGCGGTGAGACCGTTCGACGACTCGCTGTTCGACTACGAGGGCGAACTCGCGGTCGTCATCGGCAAGCCGGCTTTCCGCGTCAGTCAGGACGACGCGTACGGCGTTGTAGCCGGCTATGGCATCTACAACGACTTCACCGTGCGCGACTGGCAACGCGCGACGACCCAGTGGACTCCGGGCAAGAACTTTCCCTCCACGGGAGGGTTCGGGCCGTACCTCGTCCCCGCGAGTGATGTCCCCGACGTCACTGCACTCAAGTTGGAAACTCGGGTCAACGGCGATGTCCGTCAGTCTGCGGTGGTGGCCGACCTGTTGTTCGACATCCCCGAGATCATCGCGCACGTCACCGCATTCACCGCCCTATCTCCGGGCGATGTCATCGTGACGGGCACCCCAGGCGGCGTCGGTATGTTCATGGATCCCCAGGGACTCATCGTCGCGGGCGACGTGGTCGAGATCGAGATCACTGGCCTCGGGACGCTCACGAACACCGTCGCGCAGGGCTGACGATGGCAGAGTTCGACACCGACGTCTTCGTGGTCGGCATGGGGCCGACAGGGCTGACAGCGGCGCTCGCGCTTGCCACCTACGGGATCGACGTGCAGGTCATCACGCGCTACGACGGGCTGTCCAACTCGCCGCGCGCCCACATCACCAACCAGCGCGCCATGGAGGTCTTTCGCGACTTGGGCATCGAGGGCGACGTGCTCGAAGAGGGCTCCGGCTGGAGCCTGATGGGCGACACCCTCTTCACCACGAGCTTGGCGGGCCGGGAGATCGCGCGCCTCAGGACTTGGGGCACCGGGGATGACGAGCACGGCCGCTATGTCGTGGCGAGTCCTTGCGGCATGCTCGACATCCCGCAGCCGAAGCTGGAGGCGGTGCTGCTGCGTAATGCTGCCAAGCGCGGCGCCGACACCCGCTTCAACACCGACTACCTCAGCCACGAGCAGGACGCTGGGGGCGTGACGGTCCGGGTGCGCAACAGGGTGACCGGCGTCGAGTCCGACGTGCGGGCCCGCTACCTGGTGGGCGCCGATGGCGCGCGGTCTCAGATTGCCGACGAGATCGGCTTGCCGTTCCGCGGCGAGATGGGTCGTGCGACGACCGCGTACGTCCGCTTCCGCGCCGATCTCTCGGCCTACGTGGCGCATCGCCCCAGCATCTTGTACTGGATCGTTTCGCCTACGTCGGGGTTTGGCGAGATCGGCATGGGGCTGCTGCGCACCGTTCATCCGTGGGACGAATGGATCACCGGGTGGGGCGTCGACCCGAGCCAAGGTGAGCCCGATTTCTCCACCGCTTCGCTTGTCGCGCGCATCCGTACCCTCGTCGGCGACCCCGACTTGGAGCCGGAGATCATTGACACGTCTACCTGGCAGGTCAATGACGCCTTCGCTGAGATCTATCACGCGGGCCGAGTGTTCGTCGGTGGCGATGCGGTGCACCGTCATCCGCCGTCGGGTGGGCTGGGCTCCAACACTTCCGTGCAGGACGCTTTCAACCTGGCCTGGAAGCTCGCCTTCGTCATCCAAGGCTGGGCAGGATCAGGGCTGCTGGAGAGCTATTCGGCTGAACGGGTTCCCGTGGGGGAGCAGGTCGTGAGCCGGGCCAATCGCTCGCGCCTTGAGTTCGCAGCCCTGAAGGACGTGCTCGGAGTGGGCAGCGGCAGCGATGTCGCCGCGGTGCTCAAGACCCTCGACGACTCAGGACCGGAGGGCGCAGCAACCAGGGACGCGCTGACTCCCGCCCTCCACCTCAAGAACTACGAGTTCAACGCCCATGGTGTCGAGATGAATCAGCGCTACGAGTCGAACGCTGCGTTCGTCACTGACGATGGGCATGCGAAGTGGACGGAAGATCCGGAGCTGGTCGCTCAACCGTCCACCGGTGCCGGGGCAAAGCTGCCACATGCCTGGCTGGTGGGGGCCGATGGAACTCGTCTCTCGACACTGGACGTCGTAGGTCGCGGGGGCCTGTCGCTGCTGACCGGGCTGTCCGGTGTCGCTTGGTCTGACGCCGTGGGACGGCTGGGCGTGCCCTACCTGAGAGCCACCGTGGTGGGCGAAGCGCAGCACGCCGATCTCTATCGTTCGTGGCACGGACTGCGCGACATCCACGAAGCCGGGGCGCTACTCGTACGGCCCGATGGATACATCGCCTGGCGCCATCGTGAATCCGTCTGGGACACCGATGAGGCTGAGCGGCTCTTGCGTGACGTGCTGGGCCGGGTCTTGTCGCACGAGGTCGGTGCGCCGTGACAGGTCAGAAGCGCACTGCGGGAGTCCACGAACAGATTCGTACGTGCATCCTGAACGGCGAGTGGGCGCCTGGGGAGAAGCTCATGCCCGTCTCGCTGGCCGAGCGCTACCAAACCAGCACCACGGTCATCCGCGAAGCCCTCACGCGCATGGCGGGGGAGAAGTTCGTGGTGATGGAGCCCAACAGGGGGTTCTTCGTTCCCGGCCTGTCGCTCGACGAACTGCGTGACATCACCGAGGTACGGTGCCGGTCGGAAGGCTTCGCCTTGGAGCTCGCGATCCAGCGGGGTGACCTCATTTGGGAGTCGGGCTTGATCGCCGCGCATTATCAGCTTGCCAGGACGCCGCGACGTAATCCGGAGGATCCAGGCCAGATTGCTGATGCCTGGTCGGACGCGCACCGGGAGTTTCACCGCAAACTGATCGAGCCGTGCAACGTACCCGTGCTCACCAATCTCGCGCGGCATCTCGACGACACCATCGGGCTCTACCGACGCTGGGCTGCCCCGTCGACAGCCGCCGCATCACGTGATGTCGAGCGCGAGCACCAGGCAATCCTCGACGCGGTGATCGCTCGGGATGCTGATCTGGCCTCTCGGCTCCTGCGCGTGCACTACGAGACGACCATGGACGTGATCCTTGTGAGCGGCCTCGTCGTTGGTGTGGGCTGACCTCGTCTCCGTGGACCGGCTCGACCTGGCGGTGAGTATGCAACCCTTCAGGTCCCGCTAAGGCCGGCCCTGGCGCCGATTGACGTGAACCGCCAGCCGATTGCCACGACGACCGCGGTGAGCAGCACCAGGACACCGAGGACAAGCAAAACCTTGCGCATCGCACGATGCTAGGGGCCCGCGGGCTGTGCGGCTAGTTGTACGAAGCCGCGTAGGCGCGATCCCGCTGGCGTTGGCGATGTCTGCGCGCGGAGCCATACGTGAGGATCAGCCCGCCCAGCACGCCGATCACAGCACCCGCGGTGTTGGCGACGATGTCACGCTCGTCGGAGACCCGCCCGGGAATGCTCGTCTGGGCCGTCTCGATCGCGACGGTCATCGCAAAGCCGAGAATGATCGCCAACCACCACTGCCCGCGCCCGAGCAGGAGCAAAAAAAAGAGTCCGACGGGGATGAACATCGCAATGTTGGCCCCGAACTCGACGCGGTCGTAAGTGATCCATTGCGTCTTGTCGTGCCGACTCAGCACGTCGAGCACCCTGAAGATCAGGTCGCTGTTGTTGTTGTCGATGGGCTGCGGACCCAGGGTCACGTATCCGACGACGCCTAGGTAGGCGAACGTGACGACGCTGAGGAACGGATGCCGATGGAACATATGGTCCATTGTTGCGTGCCGACCTGAGAGTCCGATGAATGTGTGATGCGCGTCGCCGTGAGCAACAATGGACAGGTGCCCAAGGAACAAGGCCGCAAGCTGATCGCGCAGAACCGAAAAGCGCGCCACGACTACCTCATCGAGACCACGTATGAAGCTGGCATCGTCCTGACAGGCACCGAGGTCAAGTCGTTGCGCGCGGGGCGCGCGTCCCTGGTCGACGGGTTCGGGGACATCGACGGCGGGGAGGTGTGGCTGCTCAACTGTCACATCCCCGAGTACGCCCAGGGCACCTGGAACAACCACTCGACGCGTCGCAAGCGCAAGTTGCTTCTCCATCGCAACGAGATCAGCAAGATCGAGCTGCGAGTGAGCCAAAAGGGCCTGACGATCATCCCGTTGTCGCTGTACTTCAAGGACGGCCGCGCCAAGGTGGAGATTGCGCTGGCGAAGGGCAAACGTACCTACGACAAGCGCCGAGCCCTGGCCGAGCGAGATGCCAACAACGAGATCGAGCGTGAGATCAGCCGCCGGCTCAAACGTACGGGCCGCTAGCCAGCTCCTGCACCACGCGACCCGCCTGCCATGCCCCTATTCGTCGAGTGGCGCAAAATGGGGCCTCTGGGCCCGCCAAAACCACGAAACTGCGCCACTCGCGATGCAGAATGCGCCACTCGCGGGGTTTGGGGTTGGGGAGCTAGAGGTTCGCCCGGAGGAACGAGACCATCGTGTCGATCAGCAGCTTGCGTGAATCGGCGCGGCGGTACTCATGTCCTTCGCCTGCTAGTTCGAGGTAGTCGACCGGACGCTCGAGATCCTTGAGCGCGGCGACCACTTGGTATGCCTCGCCGATCGGCACGTTGGTGTCGAACTCGCCGTGGATCACCAGCAACGGCGCGATGATCTGGTCGACATCCTTGAGCGGAGAGATGCGTTCCAGAAGCTCACGGTCGTGGACGGGATCCCCGTACTTGCTCACGGCGGCGGCCGCAATCCATGGCTCCGTGTCGCGATAGAACGTCATCAGGTCCGACATCCCGCAGATGTCGACGCCAGCTGAGAACACCGCGGGATGGAACGCGAGCATCGCCAAGGTGAGGTAGCCGCCGTACGACCGCCCGGTGACAGCGATCCGTTCTGGGTCAGCCACACCGATCGCGATCACGTGCTCTGCGGTGGCAAGCACATCCTCGAAGGCGCCATGGCGGTGGTAGATCTCGTCAGCGTGTACGAATGCGCGCCCGTATCCTGACGATCCACGGACGTTGGGTGCGAACACCGTGATTCCCGCCGCGGCCATGGCTTGGTGCTGGGCATTGAAGGTCGGACGTTCTTGCGCCTCGGGTCCACCGTGGAGCGATAGCACGGCCGGCCCCGGCGACCCGGCTTCTGGCGCTCGGTAGAGCCATCCGCTCAAGGCAAGTCCGTCATGGCCCTCGTACGTCTCGAGGGTCGGCACCACCAACGTGACTTGGGGAAGGATGGGCACCTCGGTGATCAACGTCCACACGCGGTCCGCGGTCGTGACATGCCACAGCTGCCGTTGATGATCTGGGCCCTCGACCGAGAGTATGACGCAGCTGCCGTCGCGGCTCAGGACGGGTCTCG
>JAOPXA010000056.1 GCA_025965395.1 Nocardioidaceae bacterium
GGCAGCAGATCCCGGGTTGGCGGCGGCGACCACCAAGACGAGTGACGCGGCGACGGTGAGGGCGGGGCGAAGCAGGCGCATGAAGGTCCGTTCGTGGGGGTTTGGAAGATCCTAGGCGAGCATGTGGCACAAGGCGAACTCAAACGAGCGCTACAAGCCCGCCTCGTCGTAGATGTCGTCGAGCGCATCGAGGTACGCGCCCTCGTCCTCCGCCAGTCGTTCGTACGCCACGGTCGCCTTGGCGTTGACGACGTCAGCCACTTCCTTGTAGCGGGCATTCCACTTCTCGGCCTCGATCTGCCAGTAGCCGCATGTGTAGAAGTCAGTCTGCGGCCAGCCGAGCTCGCGCCGAAGGTAGCGGCGGACGGCGCGACTTGCCCGCGCCTCACCGGCAAGCCAGACAAATCGTTGGTCCGCCGGGAGATCAGCCGCGCGCACAGCCCGCTCGAGCGCCTCCGGGATGTCGTGCTCGTGATCCACTACCACCCAGTCGATCGTGACATTCCCCACCGATGGGAGGTCGAGGACGTCCGCGGCATCGGTGATCACCACCGTGACGCGTGCCGTATGCGCGACCGTGAGTCCCCGCAGGATGCGGGCGAGCGCGGGCACGCCCGTCAGATCGCACACCAGGAGCTGCCACGTCGCGGTGGGCGATGCGGCGTAGAGGCCGTATGCGTCGTTGATCGCCACCTCGTCGCCCACCGCGACCGAGCGGGCCCACGCCGACCCGGCACCCACCGCGTGGAGCGCGATATCGATGTCGACCTCGGTGCCGAACTCACCGACACGATGATCCGAGACCGTGTAGACGCGGGCGTCAGGCTGCGCGACTCCTTCGGGGTAGGTGATCTCATAGGCGTCCGAGATCTCAGGAACCACCAGGGCCGCGCCGGGGTTCGGCAACTGCAGGCGAACGTACTCATCCGGCATACCTGTCGTCGGGAAGTCGTTGAGTCCCGCTCCGCCGAGGGTCACCCGCGTCAGGTGTGGGGACAACGACGTCGTGGCGACGACCGCCGCGCGATACATTCGCATACACTCTCCTTGGTTGAGATAAGGCTATCCTAACTTCTTGCGTCCTGCGCCCGTCGGGAGGGCGTTGGTAGCCTCGGGGCGTGACTTCTCCTCTCGCCGTCCGCGCCATCTCCTCGGCTCAGCACCTGGGGTTCATCGAGCGGCAAGCGTCCGTGAGCTTTCTGCAGACACCGGCTTGGGCGCAGGTCAAGAGCGAGTGGCGGGGCGAATCGATCGGCTGGTTTGCCGGTGAGGACCTGGTCGGCGGAGCGCTTGTCCTCTACCGCCAGATGCCCAGGCTCAAGCGCTATCTCGCTTACCTTCCCGAAGGCCCGGCGATCGACTGGTACGCGGATCGGCTCGGTGACTGGCTCACCCCCCTGGCGACCTACCTCAAGACCCAAAAGGCCTTCGGCATCCGCATGGGCCCGCCAGTCGTGGCCAAACGATGGGACGCCGCGACGATCAAGGCCGCGATCGCCGACGAAGCCCTGACGTCTCTCGGGGCCGTGCCCGCGGATCACGTCGAGCAACGCGCCGCCGGGATCACGGCTCAACTCTCCACGCTTGGTTGGAAAGAGATCCCCACCGAAGGTGGCTTCTCGGCCGGACAGCCCAAGTTCAACTTCTGGTTGCCGCTCGCCGATCGCACCGAGGACGACATCCTCGCCGGCATGAACCAACTGTGGCGCCGCAATATCAAGAAAGCCGCCAAGCTCGGTGTCGACGTCACCACCGGCGAACGCGACGAGATCGCCGACTTCCACGCCGTCTACGCAGAGACAGCCGAGCGCGACCACTTCACGCCGCGCCCACTCGGGTACTTCGAGAAGATGTATGACGTGCTCACGGCCGAAGATCCCCAGCGATTCCGGCTCTACCTCGCCCACCACGAGGGTGACCTGGTCGCCGCCACCACCATGGTCCAGGTGGGCAAGCACGCCTGGTACTCATACGGCGCGTCCACGACACACAAGCGCGAGGTTCGTGGCTCCAACGCGATTCAGTGGCAGATGATCCGCGACGCCAAGCGCGCGGGCGCCGACGTCTATGACATGCGCGGCATCACCGACACCCTCGATGCCGATGATTCCCACGTCGGCCTGATCCAGTTCAAGGTCGGCACGGGCGGTCAAGCCGTCGAATACCTGGGCGAGTGGGACCTTCCGCTGTCCAAACCGCTCTATCTCGGCTTCACGACCTACATGAGGCGGCGCTGATGTCCTTTACTCTCGACGTCGACGCTGCACGCTGGCGCGCCCACCTCGCAGCGTTCCACGACAAGACTCCGGGTCTCGTCCCCGTCATCAAAGGCAACGGCTACGGGTTGACCAATGACACGCTCGCCACCGAGGCGGCTCGGCTCGGCGTGTCCCAGATTGCCGTTGGCACGTATGCCGAGGCGCCCGCCGCGTTGGCGAGCTTCCCGGGCGACGTGCTGGTGATGAGCCCGTGGCGACCGTTCCTCACCGACGTCGTCTACGACGCACGCCTGGTCCACACTCTCGGACGCGTTGCTGATTTTGCCGATCTACGCAAGGTGGCGCCAGCCGGTACGCGGGTGAATGCCGAGGCGCTGACCTCCATGGCGCGTCACGGTCTCAACCGGCACGCCTTCGCCGCGGCAGCTGCTGAGCTTGACGGACTTGTGCTCGACGGACTGGCGATTCACCTGCCCATGGCGGGCGCGAACTTCGCCGAGGCAGAGAATCTCGCAGCCGCACTCCAGGCATCGCGCCTCGAGACCATGACGATCTACGTCTCGCACCTGACCGACTCCGAGCTTGCACTCTTGCGGGCCAAGCGGCCTGAGCTCGACATCCGGCCCCGGATCGGCACCGCCTTGTGGCTGGGCGACCGGGGGGCCCTGTCCGTCAGCGCCTCGATCCTCGACCGGCACCAGGTATCGCGAGGCGAACGGATCGGCTATCGCCAGCGCCCCATGCCGCGCGACGGCACTCTGGTGATCGTCTCGGGCGGCACCGCCCACGGGATCGGCTTGGAGGCACCGTCCGCCGCGAGCGGGGTGCGTCAGCGCGCGACGTCGTTGGCCAAGGGCGGTCTTGATGCGGCAGGTCTGGCCCTGTCACCCTTTGTCATCGGCGGCAAGCAGCGCTGGTTTGCCGAACCGCCCCACATGCAGGCGAGCATGCTCTTCCTGCCCCGCTCGGTGACACCCCCCGAGATCGGCGACATGATCACCGCGGGTGTCCGCTTCACCACGACCCACTTCGACGCCATCACCCTCGCCTAAACCCGCCACACCCGGCTCCGCTGGCGGAACCAATATGGTCGTGTTTTGCCTGAAATAGCGACCATATTGGTTCCCCCAGCTAGACGCAGTTAGGTGGAACACCCGTCTTCGGTGGCGTACAGGTCGGCGCTGGTGGAGAGGGAGATGGCGTCGGGCTGGTCGTCGGAGGCGGTGTGGGTGTAGGCGTGGGTGTGGGCGTGGGGATGGGCGTCGGGGTGGGGGTGGGCGTCGGCACCGGGACGCACTTGGTCTTCTTCTTGTTCAGACGCTCATCCGCCCCACACTTCGGCGTCTTGGGCTTCGGCTTGTATTCCGTGCCCTTGTCGGCCTTGATGTTGGCCGGCGGCGGGAATGCTTCGCACGACTTGCCCGCAGTCGCGGCGCGCATGAAGTTGGCAAACGTACGGGCGGGGTACTGGCCGCCAAAGAACGTCGGCATGTAGCCATCGAGACGCCCGTTGCCGTTCTTGCCCCGGGAGTATGAGACAGCAGTCGCAAGCCGCGGCGTGAATCCGACGAACCACGAGGACGACACGTAGTCCGACCCTCCCTTGGGGTCTGTGAACGTCGCCGTGCCGGTCTTGCCGGCGGTTGCACACTGGGTCGCACCATTGGTGCCCGTGCCGCCCGACTTCACGACTTGCTGAAGGGCGTAGCTCACATCTGCGGCGACGTCCTTGGGGAAGCCCTGCTTGGTCTCCTTCTTGTGCTGGTAGGCGGTGCTGCCGCCCGGCTCCGTGACCTTCTGGATCACGTAGACCTCAGCGGTCTTGCCCTCGGCCGCAAACGTCGCATAGCCATTGGCCATGTTGACGGGAGAGACCGGCGCGAATCCAAGGGACGTCACGGGGATGTCCTCGCCGAAACCGTCGAGGGTCTTCTGTGGGATACCCGCAGCGAGCGCCGCAGCCTTGACCTTCTCGGGACCGTCGTCCATCTGTTCGGTAAGGTCCATGAACGCCGTGTTGACCGAATGCTTCGTGGCGTTGAGCAGGTCGAGGGAGCCGTACGACTTGCCGCCGCTGTCACCCTGGTTGGCAACTTTGTCACCGTTGGGGAACTCATACGGCGAGTCCCCATCGAGCTTGGTCTTGAGGCTGTAACCGTCTTCCAGTGCGGCGGCCACGGCGAACGCCTTGAAGGTCGATCCTGGCTGCGCACCCAGCATGGCCCAGTTGAGCTGGCTCTTGAGGTAGTCCGGTCCGCCATACATGGCACGCAACGCACCCGTGCCCGGCTCGACCGCCGCTATGCCGACGTGCAGTTCCTTGAGGCCGTCGGGCCGCTCTTCCTTGACGGCCGCAACAGCTGCCTTCTGATCCTTGTAGTCAAAGGTCGTGACGATCTTGAGTCCGCCGCCGTTGATCTGCGAGTCGGTGAACCCGACTTGGCGCATGTAGCGCTCCGTGGTGCTGAGCAGGAAGCCTTTGGTGCCACCGAATCGGTTGGTCGTCACCTTCTTGGCGAACGTCGGCAGCTCACCCTTGACCGCGCTGGCCTCCGCCTGCGTGACCGCACCCATGGAGACCATGCCGTTGAGCACATACTGGTAGCGGCCGATCATGTTGCCGGGACCGGATTCGGAGTACGGGTCATTGGCGGACGGGTTGTTGATGATGACCGCAAGCGCTGCCGACTGCGCCAGCGTGAGCTCGGAGGCCGGCACGCGGAAGTAGGTCTGCGCCGCCGCCTCGATGCCGTAGGCGCCGTTGCCGAAGTAGATCGTGTTGAGGTAACCCTCGAGGATCTCCTTCTTGGTCAGCTGATTGTGGATCTTGAGCGACAGGATGGCTTCCTTCGCCTTGCGCGTGATGGAGCGCTCCTGCGTGAGATAGAGGATCTTGACGTACTGCTGGGTGATCGTCGACGCGCCTTGGGTCGAATCGCTCGTCGCGTTATTGCGCGCGGCACGAATAATGCCCTTGATATCGATGCCGCGGTTGGTATAGAACGAGCGATCCTCGGCGGCGATCACGGCGTTCTGGATCGAGTCAGGCATCTCATTGATGGAGATGCTCTCGCGGTTCTGGGTCAGGAACGTGCCGATCTTGTGCTTGCCGTCGGAGTAGTAC
>JAOPXA010000062.1 GCA_025965395.1 Nocardioidaceae bacterium
GTCCTCGCCTCTTCTCGATCATTGGATCTTTCACCTACCCATTTCTTGTACGCATAGCACGTATATGAGGGGTCTCGATTCTCGCCCGAGGGCTGAGTACTGAAGACATTTTCGGGTACGCAACGAGTCGAACAACACACGAGCGCAGGAGGGTACGAGTGAACGCGTTGTCCGATGTAACGATTGGTAGACCGACGGACACGGAACTCATTCGAGTCGCGTCCGTTCCGTCCTCGCACGTCTACGTGCGGCACTTGGAACCTATTGCCAAGAGTGATTCCGCGGTGGCTCGCCTTAGCGACCCAAGTCGTGGGGGACCGTCCACCTCGACGGGGTCGACATGGTGGCCACCTTTGATGCTTGACCAAAAGTGGATAGCCAACCATGAGCAGGACTTCGATGTCTTTCACCTGCACTTCGGCTTTGACGCGAAGTCTCCGCAAGAGCTGAATGACATCACTGAGGAGCTCAAGCACCGCAACAAGCCCTTTGTCTACACGGTTCATGACCTCCGAAATCCGCACCACAGCGACCGTCATGCGCACGATGCGCAACTCGACGTCATTGTTCCCGCTGCTGACGCGCTGATCACTCTCACGCCAGGCGCCGCATCAGAAATTCGCGAGCGCTGGGGGCGGGAGGCCCTGGTGGTGCCCCACCCCCACGTCGTCGATTTCGACACGATGACAAGGGTCCAGGCTGAACGACGGGCCGCGCAGGCCGAACCGGCGGGTTTCCGCATCGGCGTTCACGTCAAGAGCATGCGATCGAACATGAACGCGATTCCGATCATCCGTACCTTGATCGAAACGGTCGGTCGACTGCCGGGAGCCGTGCTTCAGGTGAACGGTCACAAGGACGTGTTGCTCTCCGGTGGAGCGCGTCATGACGGCGAACTCGTGAGTTTGCTTTCAGAGGGACAGAGGTCGGGTCAGGTGGACGTGCGTATTCACGACTTCTTCTCGGATGACGACTTGTGGCGATACCTCGCTTCCCTTGACGTCTCAGTCCTTCCCTACCGATTCGGGACTCATTCAGGCTGGCTCGAAGCGTGCAGGGATCTCGGGACCACGGTGGTAGCGCCGACCTGCGGTTATTACCAGGAGCAGGGACTAGTGGTGAGTTACGTCGTCGACGACAACGGTCTCGATCCCGACTCTCTTGTGGAGGCTGTGGAATTCGCCTACTGGCAACGCCCACCGTTGTTCGCGACCGTCGAGGACAGAGAGAAACAGCGCACCGAGGTCGCACGCATACACGAAGACCTCTACCGATCGCTTGTCTCATGACGCAGCCATTGCGTGTCTGTCTGATCGCATCAAGTCGATTTCCGGTGGCCGAGCCGTTTGCGGGAGGTCTAGAGGCCCATTCGCACGGACTCGCTCGAGAGCTTACGAGACGCGGGTACGCGGTGACGCTTTTCGCCGCTCCAGGCTCGGATAGTTCGCTCAACGTCCACGAACTTGCCGTCGACACGTTTGTTCCGAGCGCAACCGCGCGGGCCGACGTTGGTGCCGGTCCGGCACAGTGGATTCAGGAACACCACGCCTATCTGGGGCTCATGCTGGACCTTGCGCGGCACGGATCGCGCAGATTCGATGTGATCCATAACAACAGCCTTCATCATCTGCCGGTGGCTATGGCTAGCTCGTTGGAGGTGCCGTTTGTGACGACGCTGCATACACCTCCCGTGCCATGGCTGGAATCGGCAATCGCGTACGCGCCGAAAAGCGCGGCGTTTGCCTCAGTCAGTGCATTCACGGCGCGATCGTGGTCGCACGTGACCCCCAGCACCGTGGTGCTCAATGGCGTCGATACCGACCGATGGCAGGTCGGCTGCGGGGGAGGAGGGTCGGCGGTCTGGTTCGGTCGTCTCGTTCCCGAGAAGGGTGCCCACCTCGCCATTGATGCGGCCGCTATCGCGGGCGTTCCACTCGACCTCGCCGGCCCGATCTTCGATCCGGAATACTTCGCCCATCACATCCGCCCCCGACTTTCGCCGACCGTGAGGTATCTAGGACACCTGTGCCACCAGCAGTTGGTCGAGGTGGTCGGACGGGCCAGCGTAGCCTTGGTTACCCCCGTGTGGGACGAGCCTTACGGGTTGGTGGCGGCTGAAGCGATCGCCTGCGGAACTCCAGTGGCGGGATTCCATCGCGGTGCTCTTCCCGAGTTCGTGACAGAGAGTACGGGGATTCTGGTGACTCCGGACGACGTGCGAGCTCTCGCTGCAGCTATACCTTCAGCGCAAGCGCTTCCGCGGCACGGACTCCGTACGTACGCGCTCGACAACCTCTCTCGCGAACGGATGGTCGACGAGTACGAGTCTCTCTATGATCACGTCGTCACGAATTACTGCGCGGCATGATCGGCTACTACGTTCACCACCAAGGGCGCGGACACGGCCATCGAGCCGCGTCCGTCGCCCGTGCCCTCAACCAACCGATTACCGGGATCTCGTCCGCCGCTCAGCCGGACGGGTGGCCCGGCGAATGGTTACAGATCCCGCGGGACGACGATGCGCCTTGTCCAGCCGACGTCGACGCCTTCGGGCAATTGCACTGGGCACCGCAGGGTGATGACGGGCTCCGCGCACGCATGTCTATGGTGTCGGGGTGGATATCGAAAGCACGCCCTCGACTCATGGTGGTGGACGTGTCCGTCGAGATTGCGCTTCTTGCGCGACTCCACGGCGTCCCGATCGTTAGTTTCGTGCTCCCTGGAAATCGCGGCGACCAGTCGCATCACCTGGTGCACCAGATCTCTCGTGCGCTGCTTGCAGCATGGCCCGCATCAGCGGAGGGAATGGTGACCGGACTGTCGACCGAAGCACAGTCACGCCTTGTGCCTGTCGGTGCGATCTCGCGATTTCCTGCTCGCGAGTCCCTGGCCACGTCGCACGGGGAGCGTCCGAAAGTCGTAGTCCTCAATGGTGCTGGTGGATCTGCCTTCACCGGCGACACGGTCGACCGGGCGCAGAAACAGGCCTCTGGCTGGGACTGGCATTTCTGTGGAATGAACGCTGACACGTGGCTCGAGGACCCAGAAGAGCTCATGAGGTCCGCCACGGTGATGGTGACTCAGGCCGGCCAGAACTCGATTGCGGAGGTTGCCGCGCTCCGTAAGCCCGCCATCGTGATCCCGCAGCCGAGGCCGTTCGAAGAGCAGCACGCGACTGCTGCCGTCCTGGCGCGTCAAGCGTGGCCAGCTGTGGTGCGCCCACAATTCCCCGAAACGGGGTGGGACGACGTCTTGAGCGCGGCCGCGCAGCTTGACGGTTCGAAGTGGAGCGCGTGGTGCGACGGACGCGGTGCGTACCGGGCAGCCGCAGTCATCGACAGAGAACTCGCCCTCGTTGCGAGCGAAGAGTCATGAGCAACTTAGCGGTCATCACCATCGTGCACGGTCGTCACGACCATCTCGAGCGGCAGGCTGAGGCTTTGGGCAGGTCGAGGGACACGGACTTTTCATACATCGTGGTGGCCATCGACGACCCGGAGCTGTCCTCTTGGCACCCGCCGATCGTGACGCCGGACGTCGTCCCCATCTCGCGCCTGGGGAGGTCGCTTCCTCTTGCAACTGCGCGTAACCTGGGCGCGTCTCGCGCCCTCGCTAGAGGTGCGGAGACGCTTGTCTTTCTTGATGTCGACTGTCTGCCCGGTAGGCAATTGGTTAAGGCGTACCGCGATGCAGCCATGGCGCTCTCGACGAAAGACAGCATTCTGTGCGGTCCTGTCGCCTATCTTCCTCCACCGCCGGTCTACGGGTACGACCTCGACTCGCTCAGTCATTTCGCGCCGC
>JAOPXA010000074.1 GCA_025965395.1 Nocardioidaceae bacterium
AAAGCCATATCCGATCGTGGTTGCCGACAACATCACGCGTACGTTCGGAGGCCTCAAGGCGGTCGACGTCGAACACGTCGAGATCCAGCGCGGAGTCATCACCGCCCACATCGGCCCCAACGGCGCCGGCAAGACGACGTTCTTCAATCTCCTGACCGGTTTCGATCAACCCGATTCGGGCGACTGGTCGTTCAACGGGACGACGCTGAAGAACGTTCCGGCATACAAAGTGGCGCGCCGCGGAATGGTCCGCACCTTCCAGCTGACCAAGGTGCTCTCCAAGCTCAGCGTCATCGAGAACATGCGGCTCGGTGCCACCGGTCAGCGCGGCGAACGTATGTGGGCCGCCATGTTCAAGAATCTCTGGGGTCCGCAAGAACAAAGCAACAGCGAGCGGGCGGACGACCTGTTGACACGCTTCAAGCTCGATGCCAAAAGGGAGGATTTCGCTGGCTCACTCTCGGGTGGTCAGCGCAAGCTCCTGGAAATGGCCCGGGCTCTGATGGTCGACCCAGAGCTGATCATGCTCGACGAGCCGATGGCTGGCGTCAACCCAGCCCTGAAGCAGTCGCTGCTGGGTCACGTGAAGTCCTTGCGTGACGAAGGCCGAAGCGTGCTGTTCGTCGAGCACGACATGGACATGGTGCGTGACATCTCCGACTGGGTCATCGTGATGGCACAGGGCAAGATCGTCGCCGAAGGGACGCCGCAAAGCGTCATGGCAGACCAGCGCGTCATCGACGCATACCTGGGTGCCCACCACGACGTCGACCTGACGGATGAAGCCGAGATGGCGGTCGTCGAGGCGGCGGCCATCGAGGAACTTGAAGCAGAAGCCGAAGGGACCACCCCATGAGCGATGCACCGACCACCACCCCCGAACGCGACGCGCACCTTGCGGCCGCCACGGGCGCGGTCCTTCGAGCCGACAACCTCCTCGCGGGCTACCTGCCGGGCGTCAACATCTTGAATGGTGCCGATCTCTACTGCATGCCCGGCGAGCTCGTCGGCATCATCGGCCCCAACGGCGCCGGCAAGTCCACGCTGCTCAAAGCGTTGTTCGGTCTCGTCACGATCCATGAGGGCACGGTCATGCTTAAGGACGAAGACATCACCAACAAGCGCGCCGATGAGCTCGTCACCAAGGGCATCGGTTTCGTTCCCCAGACCAACAACGTTTTTCCTAGCCTCACGATCGAGGAGAACCTCGAGATGGGCTGCTACCAAGCGCCCAAGAAGTTCGACGATCGCTTTGCCTTCGTGACCGAGCTCTTCCCCACGTTGGGCCAACGTCGCAAGCAGCGTGCTGGGTCGCTGTCCGGCGGCGAACGCCAGATGGTAGCGATGGGTCGCGCGCTCATGATGGATCCGTCGGTCTTGCTGCTCGACGAGCCGTCTGCTGGCCTCTCCCCCGTCATGCAAGACGAGGTGTTCGTGCAGACGCGCAAGATCAACCAGGCCGGCGTGTCTGTCGTGATGGTCGAGCAGAATGCAGCGCGCTGCCTCCAGATTGCCGACCGCGGCTATGTGCTCGACCAGGGCCGCAACGCCTACACCGGCACCGGCAAGCAGCTGGCGACCGACCCGAAGGTCATCGAGCTCTACCTGGGCACCCTCGGCAAGTCCGACGACGCCTAACCCACCCCCGCTCGCGAGTCGCCTACGGCTAGTCGCGAGTCACGTACGGCGAGCGGCGAGTCACGTACGGTCACCAAAATCGGTCTAGCGGCTCCCTGCCGATGAGGCTCCCTACTTCGCGCTCGAATGCGTTGTCGGTGCCGAAGATGTTTTCGTATCGCGCTACTACGGATCGGAGACCAGTCGCGCCAAGCAGCATACGACGCCTCGAGTCGCTTTCGAGGTCATCATCGGCAGAGTGATACATCTGACCATCGAACTCCATGGCGACCATCCGAGCCTTGTAGGCCAGGTCGAGGTAGCGCTGATTTCCGGCAGCATCGATCCACGGGCACTGAGCCTCAGGCCTTGGAAAACCAGCGTCCGTCAGGCGTAGCCGCGTCCAGGATTCGCCCCTGGACTGGGCCAGGGATTCGATCATGGATGCGAGGTTTCGAGCCTGAGGCGCGCCTCGAAATCCGCGGAGCTCACACACGAACTCCCACACATCCCGCTGAACGACCAAACCGGCGTGGGCCATTGCGTCCGCCGAAGCCATGGCAAACGGTCTCCACTGTTTGCGAAGCAAGTCTGACGTCGTACGCAGTGCCGTGGTGATCCTCAGGCCATCGATCTCCATGATGTCGGCCTCACGGATGAGTGCCTGCCGACAGGATGCATCGTCGACGCGCAGCCGACTGGTCCCGTGAGGTACCACCAAAGACGGCACCAGCTTGTGGCGATCTGACGGCTTGTAGGTGTCGACTCCCATGACCCATGTCGCGGTCTCATCACATACGACGGCATGTGCCGGGGCTATAAGTTTGACGGCCTGAATGCGAAGCTCACGCGTGTCAGGCGCCAACGCGTCCACATAGACACGATCGAGGAGCCGCCGGACCCTTCCGTCGGCGAGCGCACACCGAAGCTTGGACGGTGAGAGACCATCATCCGAAGCATGCCGCGCAAGGAAGGGTTCACCCGAGAGTATGAGATTCATGGAGCCATGAAACGCGAACTGGCAATTTCCCGCTCGAGATATCCACAGGCCAGGCGACTCCCCACTCACCGTAAGCGACTCCCCCCTCGCCGTAAGCGACTCGCGAGCAGGGCGGGGAAGGGAAAGGCCCCCGACCGCTGACGCGATCGGGGGCCTGCCTTGGTGAAGCGAGGTGGGTTAGACCTTGCCGGTGATGTATTCCAGGTTCTTGTACGTGTTATCAGCGCCGTACTGGAAGATGCCGATCGTTGCAGCCGACGGGCTACCCGTGTCGTTGAACTCGATCGGGCCGGAGACACCGTCATAGTCGATGTCAGTGCCGTCATCGAGCAGCTTCGCGCAGGCGGCGAAGTCAGTGCACTTCGTACCACCCTTCGAAACTTCGATCAGCTTGGACGCGATGGCCTCGCCCGTGTCGCTCTTGGCAGCGATCGCTGCAAGGGCGGTCAGGACCGTCGCGTCATAGGACTCAGGACCATAAGTGAAGTCCGTGAGCTTGGGATCGACCGTGAGAAGACGCGCGCGGAAGTCGCTCTTCAGCTCGGCACCCGGGTAGGTCGCCTTGACGCCCTCAAGAGTTCCCTTGGGGAAGATCTTGGAGTAGTCAGCGGTGTTGCCATCGACGAAGTACGTCTGAACGTCCTTCGGGCCATAGCCGACCTTGACGAGCTCGGGGATGATCTTGGTCGTCTCGTTGAACGCGATCAAGACAATGGCGTCAGGCTTCGCAGCGGCGACCTTCTGAACTTCAGAACCGAAGGTCGAAGCGTCGGTCGCGTAGAGAACCTTCGCGGCCACGGTGCCACCTGCATCGGTGTAGACCTTCTCGACCTGATCGGCCAAGGCTTGTCCATAAGCATCCTGGCGAGCCAGGATGGCGACATTGGTCTTCTGATCCTGCGAAAGCAGGTTGGCCATCACAGCGCCCTGGAGGACGTCGGACGGAGCCGTACGGAAGTACAGGCCCTTGTCGTCGTAGTCATCGAAAGCGGTCGATGTGTTGGCGGGCGAGATCTGGACAACGCCAGCACCCGTGATCTTGTCGATCACCGAGAGCGAGACACCCGAGGATGCAGCGCCGACGATGACGTCAGACTTGGCCGAGAGGAGCTTGTCCGTCTCCGCCGGAGCGATGTTGGGGGTTCCGTCGCCGGAGTCAGCCTTGGTGGTGACTACGTCTTTGCCGAGAACGCCGCCAGCGTCATTAATGTCCTTGACTGCGAGGTCAACTCCCGCGAATTCTGGGGGGCCGAGGAACGCGAGGTCACCGGTCTGGGGCAAGAGCTGTCCGACGGACAAGACTCCGTCACCCTTGGCGGGAGCTGCAGTAGCAGCACCATCCGACTTCGTGTCATCGCTGCTTCCGCCACACGCGGCAAGCACCAAAGCGCCCGCTGCAGCAAGGGCAGCAAGGCGCATGGTCTTTTGAGTGCGATTCATCAATCCTCCGATTTTCATCAACTGGCAAGCAACAGTGCGCAACCTGCGTATGCCTGCAAAGTTAGCCGTGAAAAGTGTCAGAAATGTGTCGGGGAGGTCTAGGAAAGGGTTTGTAGCAGAGTTGTAACCAATTACGCGTCCGGATCGCCAATTGTCGCGATCCTGGGCCCTTCCTCGACGACTTTGCGCGCAAGCTCTCCCATCGACATGCGCACGTCCATCGCTGTCTTCTGGATCCAGCGGAAAGCTTCGGGCTCGCTAAGTCCGAGGCGCTCCTGCAAAATACCCTTGGCGCGCTCGACGTTCTTGCGGACCTCAAGGCGGTCGTTGAGGTCGGCGACTTCTCGCTCGAGGACGGCGATCTCGGCGAATCGGCTGTATGCCATCTCGATGGCCGGGACGAGGTCTTCCTTCGTGAACGGCTTCACCAGGTATGCCATCGCGCCGGCTTCGCGCGCCCGATTGATCAACTCACGCTGGCTGAAGGCGGTGAGCATCACCACGGGTGCGACCCGCTCACGGGCAATTTTTGTCGCGGCAGCGATCCCGTCGAGCTTCGGCATCTTCACGTCGAGAATAACGAGATCCGGTCGAAGCTCGAAGGCAAGCGCCACGGCTTGCTCGCCATCTGAGGCCTGGCCGACCACCTCGTAACCTTCCTCCGCGAGCATCTCGGAGAGGTCCAATCGGATGAGTGCTTCGTCCTCGGCAATCACCACGCGAAGGGGTGGGGTCGATGCCCCCGGATAACTGGTCACATGAGAAGGTTATCGGGCGCTGCTCGCGGGCAGCGCATGCCGGGTTGGCGGAATGGTAGACGCGATGGTCTCAAACACCATTGTCTGAAAGGGCGTGCGGGTTCGAATCCCGCACCCGGCACACAGCTCACCTACAGCGACATTTCGAGGCTCAGGCCTACGGAAGATTCCGATAGCTCTCCGCTGCCCCGTTGATCGCGTCACCCATCTTGTGAATGCGCAGAGCGTTCGTCGAACCCTGGATCCCGGGAGGTGAGCCGGCGACGATGACGACCTGTTCGCCCTCGGCGCAGCGCTGGATGGCCAGCAGAGCGGTATCGACCTGCATGACCATGTCGTCGGTGCTGCGGACCTCCGGGACCAAAAAGGTCTCAATCCCCCACGTCAGCGCAAGCTGATTGCGCGTGAGCGGGTTGGGGGTGAAGGCCAACACGGGGATGTGCGAGCGATAGCGCGTCATGCGGCGAGCCGAGCCGCCCTTGGTCGTGAAGGCCACGACGAACTTCGCGTCGACGGTATCGGCGACCTGCGAGGCAGCGCGGCAGATAATGCCCGCTTTGGTCTTTGGGGTCCACGTGAAGGACGCCATGCGAGCGAGTCCGTGGTCTTCGGTGGACTCGATGATCCGCGCCATGATGTGGACGGCCTGCATGGGGAACTCCCCCACGCTGGTCTCGCCCGAAAGCATCACCGCATCGGCGCCGTCGAGCACCGCGTTGGCGACGTCGGATGCCTCTGCGCGCGTGGGACGCGGCGACGAGATCATCGACTCGAGCATTTGTGTCGCGACGATCACGGGCTTCGCATTGCGGCGGGCCTTTTCGATGATGAGCTTCTGGACGATCGGCACGTCCTCCAACGGAAGTTCGACTCCGAGGTCGCCGCGCGCCACCATGAAGCCATCGAACGCGTCCATGATCTCGTCGAGGTTCTCGACTGCCTGCGGCTTCTCGATCTTGGCGATGATCGGGCGGAAGATCCCCTCTTCGTTCATGATCACGCGCACGTCTGCGGCATCCTGTGCGGTGCGCACGAACGACAACGCAATGAAGTCGACGCCGAGGTGCAGCGCCCAGCGCAGGTCGTCGATGTCCTTCTCGCTCATGGCGGGCACGCTCACCTGGACGCCCGGGAGGTTGATGCCCTTGTTGTTGCTGATCGGTCCCTGCACCTCGACGGTCGTGACCACGTCAGTCGCGGTCACCTCCGTGGCGCGAAGCCGAACGCGACCGTCATCGATGAGGATCTCGTCGCCCACGGTGACGTCACCGGGGAGGCCCTTGTACGTCGTCGAGCAACGCGTCGCACTGCCCTCGATGTCGTCGATCGTGATGGTGAAGACGTCGCCCTTGGCGAGGTTGACCGGAGCGACACCCTCGGCGAAACGCCCGAGTCGGATCTTCGGACCCTGAAGATCAGCGACGATCGCGATGGCCTTGTTGGACTTCACCGCAGCTTGACGCACGAAGTCGTAACTGGACTGATGATCGGCGCGATCACCGTGACTCATGTTGAGTCGCGCGACGTCCATACCGGCATCGACGAGTTGTTGGATGCGCTCAGCAGTGCTGGTCACGGGTCCGAGGGTGCAAACGATCTTGGCTCTACGCATGGTGATCATCCTATATGTTGTGCGCCCCAACAAACACCCCGGGGCACCAGTTTTTGTGACCTAGACCACAACGGGCCTTGCGTGCGGTGGAATGGGAGCCGGCAAGTTCGTCGAACCCGTCAGGTATGCGTCGACGCCCGCCGCGCAGGCGCGCCCCTCGGCGAGTGCCCACACGATCAGCGACTGCCCACGACCCGCGTCTCCGGCCACGAACACGCCCTCGACGCTCGACTCGTAGGTGCGCCCGCGCACGATGTTGCCACGTTCGTCGAGATCGACACCCAACTGAGCGACAAGGCCGTCTTGCTCGGGTCCAGTGAAGCCCATAGCGAGCAGCACCAGCTGAGCAGGGATGTCGCGCCCTGAGCCGGCGATCTCCTGGAACTTGCCGTTGACCATCTCCACCTCGACGACCCGCAGAGCGGAGACGTTGCCCTCGTCGTCACCAAGGAACTCCTCGGTGTTGATCGAGTAGACGCGGTCGCCGCCCTCTTCGTGGGCCGAGGAGACGCGGTAGATCATGGGATAGGTAGGCCATGGCTGCGTCTCGGGGCGCACTTCGCTTGGCTCGGGCATGATCTCGAGCTGGG
Organism: Nocardioidaceae bacterium; assembly: GCA_025965395.1. Lineage (GTDB taxonomy): Bacteria > Actinomycetota > Actinomycetes > Propionibacteriales > Nocardioidaceae > JAOPXA01. The sequence goes on from JAOPXA010000074.1 coordinate 7,018, forward strand.
TGATCGAGCGCGCTCCTTGGCGGATCGACGTACCCAAGCAGTCGGCACCCGTGTCACCGCCGCCGATGATGACGACGTCCTTGCCGGTCGCGAGAATCTGGTCCTCGACGGTCTCCCCTACTGCGATCCGGTTGGCTTGGGGAAGGAAGTCCATCGCCTGGTGGATGCCACCGAACTGGCGTCCGGGGATGGGCAGGTCGCGGCGCACGGTCGAGCCGATGGCTAGGACGACGGCGTCGTAGCGGTCCCGAAGCTGCGAGCCCGTCAACGTCTCCCCTACCCGGATGCCGGTGCGGAAGACCGTGCCTTCGCGCTGCATCTGGTCGAGGCGACGATCGACCTGCACCTTCTCCATCTTGAACTCGGGGATGCCATAGCGCAGGAGGCCCCCGGCCTTGTCATCACGCTCATAGACAGCGACCGTATGACCGGCACGCGTCAACTGCTGCGCGACCGCGAGGCCGGCGGGGCCGGAACCGATGACGGCCACGGTCTTGCCGGTGAGCCACTCGGGCGGCTCGGGCTTGACGTTGTTCAAGTCCCAAGCCTTGTCGATGATCGAGACCTCGACGTTCTTGATCGTGACCGCGTCGCGGTTGATGCCCACGACGCACGCGGTCTCGCACGGCGCGGGGCACAACCGACCGGTGAACTCGGGGAAGTTGTTGGTCGCGTGCAACCGCTCGATCGCTTCGTCCCAGTCGTCACGCCACACCAGGTCGTTCCACTCCGGTATGAGATTGCCAAGCGGACAACCGCTGTGGCAGAAGGGGATCCCGCAATCCATGCAGCGTCCGGCCTGCTGACTGATGATGGGGAGCAGCGCCTTGCCTGCACCACCGGGGTAGACCTCGTTCCAGTCGCGGATGCGTTCCTCGACCGGCCGGCGCACCGCCACCTCGCGGGGCGTCGTGATAAATCCTCTTGGGTCAGCCACGGGCTGCAACCTCCATCATCGCTGCAGTAGTTTCTTCGTCGCTGAGTCCTGCAGCTTCAGCAGCAGCACGTGCCTCGAGCACGAGTCGGTAGTTGACGGGCATGATCTCACTGAATCGAGTCACCGAGGTTGACCAATTCTTGAGCAGTTGTTGAGCCACCTTGGATTCGGTCTCCTCGTAGTGCTTGGTGACGAGAGCACGCAGTTCCTCGGAGGTCTCGGCAGGCACGGGCCGGACCTCGACCATGTCGCCGTTGACGAGATTGTCGTCAAGATCGAGGATGTACGCCGAACCGCCGCTCATACCGGCGGCGATGTTGCGACCCGTCGGACCGAGGACGACGACGCGGCCACCCGTCATGTACTCGAGAGCGTGGTCGCCCACACCCTCCACGACGGCGCTGGCGCCCGAGTTGCGGACGCAGAAGCGCTCGCCCACCTTGCCCCGCAAGAAGATCTCGCCTCCGGTAGCGCCATAGCCAATGACGTTGCCGGCGATGATCTGCGCCTCAGCCGTAAAGGTGGCGTTGCGCGGAGGTCGCACGATGATGCGCCCACCCGACAGGCCTTTGCCGACATAGTCGTTGCCGTCACCCTCGAGACGTAGCGTGATGCCCTTGGGCACGAAAGCGCCGAATGACTGGCCGGCGGCACCGAGGAACGTGATATCGATCGTGTTCTCGGGCAGACCTTCGCCGCGGAAGCGTTTGGTGACCTCGTTTCCGAGCATCGTGCCGACCGTGCGGTTGACGTTGCGGATCGAGACCTGCGCGCGCACCGGCTCCGACCGCTCGAGCGCATCTGCGCTCAAGGCGATGAGCTCGTTGTCGAGAGCCTTCGCCAGCCCGTGATCCTGCGTCGTGGTGTTGTGCAGCGAAGCGCCTTCAGGGAGCTCAGGCACGTAGAGGATCGGCGACAGGTCGAGACCGTCAGCTTTCCAGTGGTCGACCGCCTTGCGGATATCGATGACCTCGGCGTGACCCACAGCCTCGAGCAGCGTGCGGAACCCGAGCGCCGCCAAGTGCTCGCGCACCTCTTCGGCGATGAACTGGAAGAAGTTGACGATGAACTCGGGCTTGCCCGAGAACTTCTCGCGCAGCATCTTGTTCTGTGTCGCGACTCCCACGGGGCAGGTGTCAAGGTGGCAGACGCGCATCATGATGCACCCGCTGACAACCAACGGCGCGGTCGCGAAACCGAACTCCTCGGCGCCCAGCAACGCGGCGATGATGACGTCACGACCGGTCTTGAGCTGACCGTCGCACTGGACGACGATGCGGTCGCGCAGCCCATTGATGAGCAACGTCTGCTGGGTCTCGGCGAGCCCGAGCTCCCAAGGTCCGCCCGCGTGCTTGAGCGACGTCAGTGGGGATGCCCCAGTTCCGCCATCGTGGCCGGAGATGAGCACCACGTCGGCGTGCGCCTTCGAGACTCCAGCGGCAACCGTGCCGACGCCGACCTCGGAGACGAGCTTGACGTGGACGCGCGCCGCCGGGTTGGCGTTCTTGAGGTCGTGGATCAGCTGCTTGAGATCCTCGATCGAGTAGATGTCGTGGTGCGGCGGCGGTGAGATGAGACCGACACCTGGCGTCGAGTGACGTGTCTTGGCCACCCAGGGGTAGACCTTGGGTCCGGGCAGCTGGCCACCTTCACCAGGCTTGGCACCTTGAGCCATCTTGATCTGGATGTCGTCGGAGTTGGTGAGGTATTCCGACGTCACGCCGAAACGCCCCGATGCAACCTGCTTGATGGAGCTGCGGCGCGCGGGATCGTAGAGCCGTTCGGCATCTTCACCACCCTCGCCGGTGTTGGACTTCCCACCGATCTGGTTCATCGCAATGGCGAGGGTCTCGTGAGCCTCCTGGCTGATCGAGCCGTACGACATCGCGCCCGTGGAGAAGCGCTTGACGATCTCCTCGACCGACTCGACCTCGTCGATGCTGATCGGCGGACGCAAGCCGTCCTTGAAGCCGAACAGGCCACGCAGCGTCATGAGCCGCTCCGACTGGTCGTCGACGCGCGCCGTGTACTGCTTGAAGATGTCGTAGCGACCCGAACGGGTCGAGTGCTGGAGGCGGAACACCGTCTCGGGATCGAAGAGGTGCTCGGCCCCGTCACGACGCCATTGGTACTCGCCACCGATCTCGAGGTGCCGGCGATCGGCGGAGATCCCGCTCGTCGGGTATGCCTTGGCGTGACGCTGCGCGACCTCTTGGGCGATCACGTCGAGGCCGATGCCGCCGAGCTTGGAGGACGTGCCCGTGAAGTAACGGTCGACGACCTCGTGCGAGAGGCCAATAGCCTCGAAAATCTGCGCGCCGGTGTAGGACGACACGGTCGAGACACCGATCTTGCTCATGACCTTGAGGACGCCCTTGCCGAGCCCGTAGGTCAGGTTGCGGACTGCCTTGACCGGGTCGACGCCGCTGACGAGCACGCCGGTGCGGGCGAGATCCTCGGCGGTCTCAAGCGCAAGGTAGGGGTTGACGCCCGTCGCTCCGTAGCCGATCAAGAGGGCCACGTGATGCACTTCGCGCACGTCGCCGGCCTCGACGAGGAGACCCGCCTGGGTCCGCAGCTT
>JAOPXA010000102.1 GCA_025965395.1 Nocardioidaceae bacterium
GACCACTCCTCGTACCGTTTGGCCCACCATGCGCGGACCGACGTGGGCCGAGTTGTCGTAGGTAGTCGCGGTGTCGCAAGCTTCCATCGCTTGAGCAACGAGCGGCCACAACCGCTGATACCGCTGCCTCACCTTCTCCGTAGGGACGGCGTGCCCGCCTGCCGCGACTCGGTACGCGACGCGCCGGACTGCCAACTCCTCAGGCACGAGGACGACGTGAAGCGCAACAAAGTATCCGGCTTCGTGCGCCTCGCTGATCAGGTCAAGCTTGGAAGGATGAGAGAACACTGTCTCGGCAATGAACGGTCGGGTCGCTACGATCAGCGCTTGCCTCGTCTCCGCCGCCACTCGTGCAGCCTCGTACGACTTGCCCTCGGGGTCGTCTGGCCAACGCTTCGCTGCGATCTCGTCGGCGTTGACGAAGGCTGTGCCCGGCGGAAGGGCGGGGAGCAGAATCTTGCGCACAAAGGTGGTCTTGCCCGCGCCGTTCGGTCCGACGACCAGATCTAGTCGCATCGGAAGTCGCTAGGTCGAGCGTTGACCAGCGTCGTCTCAGGCTTCGCTGATGACAGAGGACGAGCCATCGGGGCGATATTCAACGAGTCGACCTTCCTCGTCGAGTGCGACAGTCGTGATTCCTTCTGCGGCGAGTTCACTGCCCAGATGACTGGCCAAGACATTCTCCTCGATTGCTGCGGCGATCTCGGCGTTGACCACCGTGCTCTCTTGCTCTGAGAGCTCGTGCATCGGGAGGCGACCCGCCAATGCAGACTCCACCCGGGTGCGTTGGGCGCTGGAGACACTCGAGACGGCGCGACCGACCCGGACCCAGTGGTCAAGCTGTTGACGAGCCGAGCGAGACTGCCGTGCGCCCTCGGCCGCAGCCGCATTGACTAGGTCGGCGGAGAAGCGAGTAACTTTGTCGTGAACCTCGACCATGGAGAACCCCTGTTGCAGTGTGCTACCAGTGTAGCAGAGTGAAACAGGAGAGTCAGCGTTCGGCGCTGGCCGAAATCAGCCACTGGCTCAAGGGAGGGATGATGATGGCCGCCGCAAGGAGGTGGGCGCTCACGAGAACGACTTTGGTAGCGGCGTCGTCGGGAGCTGCGACGGCGGGATGAGCGAGAGACCGGTGGCGACCGCAGCAACGCGCGCCGGCCCGAACGAGGCTGCGGGTGCTCGGCCGGGTGGGTTGGTTGCCTAGGTCTGCGTGCGGGGGATTGGTCACGTGAGTGCCGTTTGGCCAGAGCTTTCGTTGAAGTGGATGGCGAGGTTGTCGAAGATCTCGAACGTACCGCTCGCCATCTCGGCCCAGAACTCGTTCTCCCAATCCGCCCCTCCTCCATATGCGCTCGTCACGATGCGGATCACGCAACTGCCACCGGACGCCGATTCGATGAGGAACTCGGTCGCCACCGGAGTGAGCGAAGGCAAGTCGTCGTACACGTCCGACATCGATGCACCGATCGACTCGAACCACTCGACCATGTCGGCCGGGACGTCCTCGACCTTGTCGGCGATCGGCCACGGCACCTCGTAGGCGAAGCGCTGGTTCGGTGCGTAGCCGGTGACGACGCCAGTCAACGTGAAGTCGCCGAGGTCGAGACTCACTTCGCCCCCGATCCGCGGGTCGAGCTGCGTCGGCAACATCCAGGACGTGATGCCCTTAGCAGTGGCGATGGCTTTCCACACTTGTTCCGGCGTGGCGGCAACGTCATACTTACGCTCCATCCGGTGGTGGATGCGGTCAGGTTGATCGGGATTGATCACGAGGTCTCCTCGGGTCGGGGATATGACGAAACGGTCAGACGGTGCGGTCGCCCGTCGTCGTGGTGGTAGCGGGCAGCCAGAACGGTGATCGCTGATTGCAGGTCGGTGGCGAACGCGGCACGATCTTCTGGCGATATGAACCCGATCACCGTGTCGACGGTCAGGGTCGGCACACGCGTTCCAGCCGTCACGCCCCTGGTAATCGCCCCCACTTCAGACACCGCACGCGCATTCACAGCGACGAGGTACGCAGCCGAGAGACGATCGGCGACGTCGTTCGGATCGATCGTCGAGCCCTGCAACCCATCGGGAGCAACCACGAGTTGGCGGGCCGAGCGTCGGACGAATCGTTCGACGATGCCGCCCCACGCGCGTTCTTCGGCAAGTTCGACCAGCCCATGGGCCTCCAGCGCCTTGAGGTGATAGTTCACCTTCTGGCGAGTCGATCCGACCGCCGCCGCAATCGTGGAAGCCGATCCAGGTTCAGTCAACGCGTCGAGGATCGAGGCCCGGATTGGGTCCAGCGCTACCTCCACCGCGGCAGCATCATCGAGCACTCGAATGTCGTCCATGCACTCCATGGTGCCATTGACAACAATTATTGTCAAGGACAGGCCATCATCGATTCCCGCATTCAAAAGGAGGGCCTGACCGGCGTTTCCGCTGGTCAGGCCCTCCTCATCGTGCGGTGGCAGGTGCAGGGTTCGAACCTGCGTAGGCGTTGCCGTCTGATTTACAGTCAGATCCCTTTGGCCACTCGGGCAACCTGCCGTTGCATTGCTCCACGAAGGGGGCAACAGCCCATAACAATAGCGCAGCCCCCTAGTCTGAATCCACACGGTTACCGACAGTGAAGGAGCGAACCGATGGCCGATTCGTCATTCGACATCGTCAACAAGATCGACAGGCAAGAAGTCGACAACGCACTCAACCAGGCTGCCAAGGAGATCGCGACCCGCTACGACTTCAAGAACACGGGCTCCAAGCTTGAGTGGAGTGGTGAGTTCGGCATCGAGATCACGTCCAACGCCGACGAACGCGCCCTCGCGGTCCTCGACCTCTTCAAGGACAAACTGATCAAGCGCGGGATCTCCCTCAAGACGCTCGAGGCGGGCGAGCCCCGCCAGTCGGGCAAGGACGTCAAGATCTCCTCGACGATCACCGAGGGCATCAGCCAGGAGCAGGCCAAGAAGGTCTCCAAGCTGATCCGCGACGAGGGCCCCAAGGGCGCCAAGGTGCAAATCCAGGGCGATGAGCTTCGCGTGTCAAGCAAGAGCCGCGACGACCTGCAAGCGGTCATGGCGCTCGTCAAGGAAGCCGATCTGGACTTCGCTGTGCAGTTCACCAACCGCCGCTGACGAGAGAGTATTTCACCACCGACGAGAGCTGACCGTCGTCCATACGGTGAAATACTCTCTCGCGGGTGGAGCA
>JAOPXA010000151.1 GCA_025965395.1 Nocardioidaceae bacterium
CGCTCATGCCGAGGATCTTGCGGGGCACTGCGGTGCTGGTGGACAGGGTCGCGGTGTCAACGGTGGCTGTTTCGGCGGCTCCGACACTGGCGGTCACGGCGGTGCCGCTGGTCGTGGCCACGCCAACTCCGGTTGCTGCTGCGACCAGGCCTGCGATTGAGGCGCGGGCGAGCCATCCGGCGCCGAAGCGGGTTTCGGCCGCGTCTTCGAGCTCGGTCAGGAGCGCGGCGGCGTCAGGGGGCCGGTTCGCTGGGTTTTTGTCCAGGGATCGTGCGATCACGGCCTGGAATTCGGGGCCATGGCCCGTCAATGCTGGTGCAACCGATTCGGCGTGCTGTTTGACGACCGCGGCTGGATCGGCGCCCAGAAATGGTGGGGTTCCATTGAGGAGCGCGAACAACACCGCGGCCGCTGAGTAGACGTCGGACGGTTTGGTGACCGGTTCGCCCCGTGCGGCTTCGGGCGACAAATACGCTGGGGTGCCGAGGGCGCTGATCCCGCCGACGGGTGCGGCAAGGCCGAAGTCGACGAGCATCGAGGTGCCGTCTTGGTCGGCGAGGATGTTGTTCGGGGCGATGTCGCGGTGGACCAGATCGCGGTCGTGGGCATAGGCCAGACCGATCAGAGCTCCACGGATCACGCCGACCGATTGCTCAGCTGTCAGCGGACCTTGTGAGACCAACAGCTTTTCGAGGGACAGCCCATCGATCCATTGCTCGGCGATCCATACCTTGTCAGGTTCCTCGACGAAGTCATAGACCTTGACGATGTGCTCGTTGTCCAGCGATGCCAGCGTCTCGCCCTCGGCCCGCATCCGCTCAACAAAACCCGGCACGTCACGAAGCTCGGGGCTCAGCTCCTTGACCGCGGCCTCACGATCAAGCTCGGTGTGACGGACCCGAAACACCGTCCCCGTCGACCCCGAAGCGACCTCAGCAACAACCTCATACGGACCAAAAAACGTCGTCATGCTGATTCCTTCGCGGATAGACCCCCGACGAAACCAAAGTCCATAGCGCCATGGTTCGAGCCAAACTATAGTGGCGGGCATGATGGCTGGGCAACGGCTAGTGCCAGCCGGGTATGAGTTCGTGCGCGTCCTCGGTTCGGGAGCGTTTGGTGAGGTCGTCCTCGCCCGCCATTCCCGCCTCAAACGTCTCGTCGCGGTCAAGCGGATCCATGCGTACGTGTTGACTGCCGACGAAAGCGTGAGGCGGTTCGAGCGCGAGGCAAAACTGCTCGCAGCGACCGAAGCAGTAGAGATCGTCTCGGTGTATGACCTCATACGAGTGGACGACGGAATCTACTTGGTCATGGAGTACGTACCCGGTCGGACACTCGCGGACCTGATCGATGCGGGGCCGTTGCCCGCTGACCTCGCCATCACCGTGCTCCGAGATGTGGCGAATGCCCTCGCGACGGCCGCTGGCCGTGGCGTCGTACATCGCGACATCAAGCCCGCCAACATCTTCGTGCAGCCCGACGGCCATGCAAAGCTCGGAGATTTCGGACTTGCGCGTGCGACGGCAGACCCGTCTGTCTTCCGCACGAGCACGGGCACGCCGATGGGCACGCCCGCCTACTTTCCCCCTGAGCTCGGCCTGCAGTTGTCAGACCCGGACGAGCGATCGGACGCCTACAGCTTCGCCGTGGTGGCGTATGAGGCACTCACGGGTTCGAGGCCGTACGAGGCACCGAACGCCATCGCGCTGATCACTGCACACTGGCGGTTGACACCTCCCGATCCGGCCTCGATCCTCTCGGGTTTTCCTGCGGCTGCGGGCGAGGCGATCGTCCGGGCGATGGATCACGATCCGCCTCAGCGGCTCCTTCCGTCAGAATTGGTCGACGTACTGGCGGGCGTGAAGCCCGAGCTCTGGCCACCTGTGAATGACTCTGCTCGGGAGATTCTCGCCAGCGAAAAGCCTGTTGCGGCGATGCCGGACACTCCACCGACAGGCTTGAGGAGCGGCTCCACGTACGAACTGGGCAGGCAGAAGCGCAAGAGCCGCCGGAGATGGCCACTCGTTGCGGCGGGGTTGGCCGCTGCGGTTGTGGCTGTCTTCGTTGTGTGGCAGCTCGCTGGGTCTCCGTCTAGTCCACCCCTGCGTGTTGCCAAGGTCGAGGTCATCAGCACGCCGACGACGGGGGAGGGCTCCTGTCCCCACACGGCCTTCGTGTTCGAGGGCACGGTTCATACCAATGGGGAAGCCGGTCAAGTGCAGCTGAGATGGCGGCGTCCGGACGGCGAGCTGACCGCTCCTCGTGTGGTCGACGTTGCTGAAGGCCAGCGCGAGGTGAAGGCACGGCTGGAGTTCGGTGTCAGTGGGTCAGAGCCTTTCGACGGCACAGCGCAGCTCCAGGTCCGATCTCCTCGCGAAGCGCAGGCTGACCGAGCCATCACGTACACCTGCCCGAGCAGCTGATCGCGCTAGGGCAGGAGCGCTTCGATCGCCTCGGCAAGCGCCAACGCTGACGCGGGTCGTTGACCGAGCGGTCCCTGCACGCATTGCGCGATCAAATCCGCATCGGCTGGCTCGAGAGTCGAGCTGATCCTCGGCGGCGACGTCAGCACCTTGCGAATGCTGAACAACGGATCGTTGGCTGGCAGCGGACCGAACAAGCCCTCGCCGGACAGTCCCCAGTGCAAAGTCGCAGCGAGCGACCATACGTCCGAAGCTACGGACGCGGTCTCGCCCGACAGCTGACCGGGATCCATGAAGTCGACGCCGGTGATGGCACCGAGGCTCGTCAGCGAATGATCAGGGTCGAGTTCTTGCGCGAGCCCAAGGTCGGCAAGCCTGGCGCCGTCCTCGGTCAGCATGACGTTCGACGGTTTGATGCCTCGGTGCACGAGACCCGCCTCGTGCATGGATTGAGCCGCGCGTGCGGCGTGCGCCACGGCCCGCAGCACCTCACCTCGGCTCAGCGTCCGCTCGGGGGCCGCCAACGTGCCGAGCTCGCAGAATTCCATGGCGTAGAAGAAGTCGCCGCCGTGCTGGCCGGTGTCGAGCACCTGCACGAGATAGGGGGACTGCACGGCTGCAAACGAGCGAATCTCACGGTCGGCGCGACGTGCGGCCGCCTCGGTGTCTACCCCCGGGATGACCTTGACCGTGACGAACCGCGCCGTCAGGCCTAGCCGGTCCGGGGGCACCGCGACATACACCGAGCCGTGGCCAGACTCGCCGAGGAAGCGTACGAATCGGAAGTCCGCGATCCCTTTGACGCGCAACTCGGCACCACCCTCGACCCTTGGCGGCGCGAACGTCGTGGGCAGCCCGTCAGTCGAGACCTGGTAGAGGTGTTCTGGCTTGTCGATGTCCTTGAGCGTATGAGTGCCAAGGTCGAGCAGCTCAGCTCCGGCCGGCAGGTTGTCGCGCACGAGCCCAGCTGTGATGCCGGAAATGACGGTCTGCCCCCCATGAGCGGCGCTGCTCACTCGGGCCGCGCGGTGGACTTCAACCCCAACGAAGCCGATCTCGTGGCGGACCGCTGCGCCCGTGTGCAGGCCGATGCGGAGGCGTACGTCTTCACCTTCGGGCCAGGACTGCTGCCCCAAGTTTTGTTGCACCTGGATCGCCGCATTGACCGCATCGAGCGGGTCGTCGAAGACAACAAAGAAGCTGTCGCCCTCGGTGCCCATCTCGACGCCGTTCCATTGCGACCATGCGGCCCGACAGATCTGTCGTTGCTGGTCGAGCACGTCGAACCAACGATTGCCCAGGCGCGTCGCCAGCAAGGTGGACGCTTCGATGTCGCTGAACAACATCGTGACGTCCTCGGGCTGTGCGTCGCGCATGTGCACAATGTATCTGCCACCCGCCCCTTGTCGAGGAGGGCGAGCATTCCCCACGGGCCGTCCCCTCGGTCGCTATCCCATGAGGCCATGGGAATGCGACTCATCCAATGGGTTGCAACCCATTGGATGAGTCAATCACCCGTGGTACGTGGGAGAGTCTCACCCCGGTTTGAGTTCGAGAGTCGCCTCCCGTAGACTCGACCAGGCGACGCGGGGTGGAGCAGCTCGGTAGCTCGCTGGGCTCATAACCCAGAGGTCACAGGTTCAAATCCTGTCCCCGCTACCAAAAAGGCCGGAATTCCAACGAAAGTTGGGGTTCCGGCCTTTACTATGCGGGTGGAGGTATCCGCCTACGTGAGGCCTTCCGTGTCCCGCGTGGTGCCGTCAGCGAGAGTCACAGTGTAGCTCCACGGTCCCATTGCTTCGAGATTGTCGCTGCTGGGTGGGTCCGAGGTCCACCAGGCGGCAAACCGGCCCTTGGCGACGGAAGCCTCGACGTCGAATCCAAAAGCGGTATGCACGGTGACA
>JAOPXA010000167.1 GCA_025965395.1 Nocardioidaceae bacterium
CACCTGCTGATCCACGCCAAAAAACTATTCGTCAACACCGACGGACACCGCGGATTCGAATTCGCCCGCAACAACCAACCACACTGGAAACACCACACCCAACAAGCACTCGCCACCACCCGCGACAAACACACCCTCGCCGCATAAACACGGCTTCGCCGCATCCGCGGGTTCAGCTTCTAGTGCCCTGCCTCATACCAAGTCGGACCGACCCCGACGGACACATCGAGCGGCACGGTGAGTTCAACCGCGGCGCCCATCCGGTCGCGCACCAGCTGTTCCAACTGCTCTCGCTCACCCGGGGCTGTCTCGAATACAAGCTCGTCATGGACCTGCAGCAGCATGCGCGACGTCAGGTCGGAAGCCGAGATAGCTTCGTCGACCCGCAGCATTGCGAGCTTGATGATGTCGGCCGCAGAGCCCTGAATGGGCGCATTGAGCGCCATCCGCTCGGCCATCTCGCGGCGCTGTCGGTTGTCGCTGTTGAGGTCGGGCAGATAACGGCGCCGGCCAAGGATCGTTTCGGTGTAGCCCGTGTGCCGAGCCTCGTCGACGATGCCGGCGAGGTAGTCCCGCACTCCCCCGAACCTCGTGAAGTAGTCGTCCATCAAGACCTGGGCTTCGCCCGTCGAGATGCTCAGCTGTTGGCTGAGCCCGTATGCCGAGAGTCCATACGCCAGCCCGTAGTTCATAGCCTTGATCTTGCTGCGCATCTCGCTCGTGATGGCATCCGCCGGAGTGGCGAAGACGCGCGATGCCATGAAGCTGTGGAAGTCCATGCCCGAATGGAAGGCTTCGATGAGCGAAGCGTCCTGCGACAGGTGAGCCATGATCCGCATCTCGATCTGGCTGTAGTCAGCAGTCAGAAGCTCGACGAAGCCCGCGCCGACCCGGAACGCTCCGCGAATCCGGCGACCAGATTCGGTACGGATCGGGATGTTCTGCAGATTGGGGTCAGCTGAGCTGAGCCGGCCTGTTGCCGCGATCGTCTGGTAGAACGTCGTATGAATCCGACCATCGTCGGCGATGGTCTTTTGCAGGCCCTCGATGGTCTGCTTCAGCCGCGTGACGTCACGGTGGTCGAGTAGATGCGACAGGAACGGATGCTGCGTCTTGGCGAACAAAGTCTGCAAAGCATCCGCATCGGTCGTGTAGCCCGTCTTGGTGCGCTTGGTCTTCGGCATGTCGAGCTCGTCGAACAAGATCACTTGCAGCTGTTTGGGCGAGCCGAGGTTGACTTCTTTGCCGATCACGGCGTACGCCGCCTGCGCGGCAGCCTGGGCACGTTCGCTGAACTCGCCGTGCAGCTCAGCGAGATAGTCGCGATCGACAGCGATGCCGGTGGCCTCCATCACGGCAAGCACATGGAGCAGGGGGAGCTCGAGACTGGCGATCAAGTCACGCCCATTGACCTCGCCGAGCTCGGCGTCGAGCGCGACCGACAGCTCCAGCAAAGTGCGCGCACGAGCCATCGCCGTGTCGGCACCGGCCGAGTCTTCGTCGAGCGTCAATTGACCCGATGGCGTGCTTTCACCCTTGAGCTCGCGCTGGAGATAGCGCATCGAAAGATCACCGAGGTCGTATGAGCGTTGATCGGGTCGCACCAGGTAGGCCGCGAGCGCCGTGTCCGCATCGAGACCGGCGAGCTCCCAGCCCTGAGCCCTTAATGCGTGCAGCCGCGGCTTAGCGTCGTGAAGCACTTTGGGCCGTGCAGGATCGGTCAACCATACGGAGAGGGCGGCTTCGTCTTCGGCACTGATGATGGCGATGTCGACATAAGCAGCGGGCCCCGAAGACGTGGCGAACGCGATCGCATCGACGCGCCCGTCCGACGGCGTCAGGACACCCGTGATCTCAAGTCCCACAGGTGTGCCAGGCGTCGTATGGGTCTCGAGCCACGCGCCGACCTGTCCCGGCAACAGGATCGCGCCTTCGACATCGAAACCATCGTCAGCTTGCGGCTCTTCACCGGCGACGTTGGCCAGCAGCCGTTCGCGCAGCACCTGGAACTCGAGACTGTCGAAGACATTGTGGACTCGGTCGCGGTCCCACATCGTGCGCGCCAGGTCATCGGTCGTCACGCCGAGATCGAGGTCACGCACGAGGGCGTTGATCTGCCGATTGCGGAGCACCGCATCGATGTGTCCACGAAGATTGTCGCCCGTCTTGCCCGGTATCTCGTCTGCGCGGTTGAGCAACTCGGCCAACGATCCGAACTGGTTGAGCCACTTGGCCGCTGTCTTGTCACCCACAAGAGGCACACCCGGCAGGTTGTCACTCTTCTCACCGACCAGCGCAGCAAGCTCGGGGTACTGAGCGGGCGGAATGCCGTATTTCTCCTGGACAGCAGCCGGAGTCATCCGCGCGAGATCAGACACGCCCCGCTTGGGATACAAGATCGTGGTGTGATCCGTCACCAGCTGGAACGAGTCCCGGTCACCCGACACGATCAGGGTGTCGAGCCCAGCGGCCTCGGCTTGGGTCGTCAACGTGGCGATGACGTCATCGGCCTCGAAGCCGGGCTTTTCGAACACCGGAATGTTGAGCGCCTCGAGGACCTCTTTGATGAGCGGAATCTGGCTACGAAACTCATCCGGGGTGACGGCGCGGCCGGCCTTGTACTCCGGGTAGGCGTCCATCCGGAACGTTTGGCGGGAGACGTCGAAGGCCACGGCCACGTGGGTCGGTTCCTCGTCGCGAAGAACGTTGATCAGCATGGAGATAAATCCGTAGACCGCGTTGGTGGGCTGCCCCGTCGTCGTCGCGAAGTTTTCGACAGGAAGGGCAAAGTAAGCGCGAAAAGCCACCGAATGGCCGTCGATGAGAAGCAGGGTCGGCTTGGTTGGTGCAGTCACAGTCGTTAGATTCCCGAGTCGATCTGGCGACGCCGCAGCGTGCGCCGTACGGCGATGAGCTTGCCCGTGTCGCGTGAGTTGGTTGCCTTGGACGCGAATCGTGAGCGCAACATACTGACCTGTGCGGCGCGAATCGTGGAGACCTGACCGAACCCGAGCTTGGCCAGGAACCTGTTGGGCTCACGAGAATGAGCGGCAGAAACCGTCAGCACGATGTCGCAGTTCTTCTCTTCCGCCCAGTGGACTGCCGCCGACAACAAGGTCGACGCCACCAGCTTGCGGCGCCACTCTGGACGTACCTCAAGCTCGGTCACGATCATGACGCGTGTCAGGTGGATCGGAGTCAGCGTGCCAAGAAATCCAGAAAGCATCCCGATGACCTCGTCATCAACCGCAGCCACCAACAACCGACGTGTGGGGTCATCGACACGCATCTTGATCGCGGTCGCCGCTTCTTCAATGTCGGGCTCACGCCACATCACGTGGGGGCTGAGTACCTCAGAGCCCTTGTCGCGCGCCGCACCCGCATTGATGCGCCACAGCGAGACCAGAGCCTCGGCGTCATCGGGTGTCGCATCACGGACGACAACAGGCAGCCGTGTGGCCATAGGTGCCTCCCATGTCAAGATTGCCGGGCCATTGGATCGCTTGAGTGTTACGCAGCAGACACACTACGCCCGATAGTTGAACGATCATCATCGAGTCAGAAGCGGTTGAAAGGAACAACGATGTTCATCGGCATCGGCACGGTCACCAACGTCGCAACGATCGTGGTAGGAAGCGGGCTAGGACTCCTCATCGGACACCGGCTGCGCGAGTCGACCCGATCACTGGTCACCGATGCTCTGGGCCTCGTCACGCTCCTGATTGCAGCCCAAGCCGCCATGGCCGTGAGCGACCCTCGACTGACCGCGGAAGTTCCGCGTGGAGCCGCCATCTTGATCGTGTTGGGTGCCTTGGCGTTCGGCGGCATTGTCGGTTCAGCTCTCGGCATTGAAGCTCGCCTTGAGTCCCTGGGCGGCTGGCTGCAAGGCAGATTCACTCGCCCCACCCCTCCCGGGACCCAACCGCCCACGCATACCTTCGTCGAAGGTTTCGTGACCAGCTCACTCGTCTTTTGCGTGGGGCCCCTCACGATCCTGGGATCCCTCAACGAGGGTCTGGGCCAAGGCGCAGACCAGTTGATCTTGAAGTCAGTGCTGGACGGGTTTGCCGCACTGGCCTTCGCCGCGTCCCTAGGCATCGGCGTGATGGCCTCAGCTCTGTCAGTCGGTGTCATTCAAGGCACCCTGACAGTCCTTGGCGTGGTGCTCGGTTCCTTCGTACCTGACGCCCACGTCGTAGCCATGACGGCAACCGGCGGACTCATCCTCGTAGGGGTTGCCTTCAAACTCTTGCAACTCAGGACCATCGCCGTGGGCAACCTCTTGCCGGCCTTGATCCTGGCACCGGTGCTCACTCAGGTTGCCGTCATGATCGGCCCCTGAGAGGGTGTCTGCAATACGTTGATCGACGAAACAAACTAGTTACTCGCGCGTTCGCTCTGTGACCCCAATGACACACGCAAGGGCTATGCTCCCGTGAACGTCACAACCAAACAACCCGACAGGAGTCAAGCGTGCGACTGCGACTAGCGGCACTCTTTGCACTTGCGATGGGGATCATTCTCCTCGCGGCCGGAACGCCTTCCTTTGCCGCAGAGACCGCCACACCCGCCACCCCCACCGCATCCGCGGGAGCACCTGCGGACAGCGCATACAGCCTGGTGGCGACGCTCAAGGACCTCCGCGGCGCTGCAACTCCCGCCGACGGCAAACCGGTTCCGGGTGTGACGATCACGGTCGAAGACTCCAAAGGGGCCGAAGTCGGAAGTGGCGTCAGCGATGCTGCTGGCAAGGTCTCGATCCCTCTTCCGAGCGCTGGCAAGTTCACGGCCACGCTTGATGAGAAATCGCTCCCAGAGGGCACGTCGCTCAGCGGCAAGACCGGCAATTCCCGCACCTTCCAGGTCCTTCAAGAGGGCCCCACGTTCCTCCAGTTCCCGATCGGCAACGAACCTCCCAAGCAGACCGGCAAGGTCGAGCGGCTCATTGATGGTTCGGTTTCCGGCATCAAGTTCGGCTTGATCATCGCCTTGGCCGCACTCGGTCTCTCCTTGATCTTCGGCACGACCGGCCTGACCAACTTCGCCCACGGCGAATTGATCACGTTCGGTGCCCTGGTCGCCTACGGATTCAACCGCGGTATGGGCATGACGCTGATCCTCGCCGGCGTCCTGGCGGTCATCGTGTCTGGCTTCTTCGGCTATGCCAACGAACGATTGCTGTGGCGACCTTTGCGCAAACGGGGCACGGGTCTCGTCGCCATGATGATCGTCTCGATCGGCCTCGGCTTGTTCCTGCGCAACATCTACCAGTACGTCTTCGGCGGTGGCACGAAGTCGTACGACCAGTACGTCGACCAGATCGCGCACACGTTCGGCCCGATCCACCTGGCCAACAAGGAGATCGCGATCATGCTGATCTCGGTCGTGACCATCGCGATCACATGTGTGGCCTTGGTCAAGACCCGCATCGGCAAGGCGACACGTGCGGTTGCCGACAACCCGGCCCTCGCTTCCTCCTCGGGCATGCGTGTCGATGGCGTCATCGCCGCCGTATGGATCTTCGGCGGCGCCATCACCGGCCTGTCGGGGGTGCTGCTCGGGGTTGATCAGCAGGTCGACTTCCAGATGGGCTTCAAGCTCCTCTTGCTCGTCTTCGCCGCGACCACCCTTGGCGGTCTCGGCACGACGTGGGGTGCGCTGATCGGCAGCATCGTTGTCGGCCTGATGGTCGAGGTCTCGCCGGTGCTCGGCGTACCGTCCGAACTCAAGTACGTCACCGCGCTCGTGGTGCTGATCCTGATCTTGCTCGTCAGACCCCAGGGAATTCTGGGCCGTCGTGAGCGCGTCGGTTAACCGAGGATAGGAACCAATATGGACTGGGGAGCAATCTTCGAAAACTCGTTCCAATCGGCCCTCGGGCCGGATGCGATCGTGTACGCGTTGGCCGCTATCGGGCTCAACGTCCACTTCGGCTACACCGGCCTGCTCAACTTCGGCCAAGCCGGGTTCATGGCCGTTGCGGCCTACGGTCTTGCGGCGAGCATCGCCACGTGGGGACTCCCGTTCTGGCTCGGCATTGTCATCGGCCTGGCCGCGGCATTCGTGCTGGCGCTCCTGCTCGGCATACCGACGCTGCGCCTGAGAGCGGACTACCTCGCCATAGCCACGATCGCCACCTCAGAGATATTAAGGCTGCTTTTCGGCTCCGTCACGCTCAAGGACCAGTTCGGCGGCAGCAACGGTCTGCAAGGCTTCGCCAGCAGCTTCTACGACCTCAATCCCTACACCGGACGATTGAATCTGGGTCTGTTCTCGTTCAGCAAGAACGACGCCTGGGTGTTCACCGTCGGCTGGATTCTGGTGGCCCTGAGCTGTCTCGTGGTCTGGGTGCTCATGCGGAGCCCCTGGGGACGCGTGCTCAAGTCGATCCGAGAAGACGAAGAAGCCGTACGTTCGCTCGGCAAGAACGTCTTCGCCTACAAGATGCAGGCCCTCATCCTCGGCGGTATGTTCGGCGCGATCGCTGGCTTCATGCTCGCTCTCAAACAAGCCTCGGTGATCCCCTCGGACTACGCCACGGACATCACGTTCTTCGCGTACACGGCCTTGCTGCTCGGTGGTGCCGCGCGGGTCTTCGGCCCGGTCGTCGGATCGATCATCTTCTGGTTCTTGCTGACGTTCCTGGGCAACTTCTTCGGCCAGGCGACGAGCGGAGCAGATCCGTTGATCCCTGACTGGATCATGACCGACATCCAGTCAAGCCTCGTACGCTTCATCCTCGTGGGCCTGGGGCTCATGTTGCTCATGATCTACCGTCCACAAGGCATATTCGGAGACCGTAGGGAGATTGCCATCGATGCCCGCTGACACTCAGAGCGCTTTAGACGCGCTCAAAGACGTTCTTCACGAACCAGGATCGAAAAAGCCAGATCCGATCGTGGTTGCCGACA
>JAOPXA010000198.1 GCA_025965395.1 Nocardioidaceae bacterium
TCTTCGGACATCCGCGTCCCAGGCACGATTCGACCCTCGATGAGGTAGCCGCGAAGGACATCAACAACGCGCTCGGCGGTGCTAGCTGCAACTGGGGAGGACGAACCTGCGAACAAGTCCGCGATGAGATCGTGGCCCTGCGTCTGAGTCATTTTCTGTCCCGTCTCACGTACGTCCCCGAACTGTAACTTGGATCAGTGAACATTTCACCATTTTGGTCAGTGCATTTTATTGCTGCAATGTTACGGAACGCGGTGAATGTTAATTCCTTGGCGAAGGATTGCAGAATGTGTGAACAATCCGTAGTGTCATTCCCAATGTGGTCGACGCCACATCCACCTCAAGCCCCAGGGCTCGACATCGAAGGATGAAACATGATCGGTATCGCTACGACTGACGGGGGTCAAGGACGGGCTGCGCTGCGTCGCAAGGCAGCGAAGTCCTCACTCGCACTTCTCGCCGTTGGCGGGATCCTCACCCTGGCCGCTTGTGGCGGCGGGTCTGAGTCCGGGTCGACCGGCGGTGCTGCGGTGGATGTTGCGCAGTACAAGGCCGGAGCCGAAGACGCCATGAAGCCGGTTGAGTCGTTCACCGGCCCGACTGAGGGCCCGGCGGCCGCCGCCGGCAAGAAGGTCGTCTTCATCACCTGTGGCTTCGAGGCCGAGGGCTGCAACCTTCCCGGCAAGGCCGCCAAGGAGGCCGGTGACGCGCTCGGTTGGGACGTCACTGTCGTCGACGGCAAGTTCGACCCGCGTATCTACTCGCGCGCCATCCAGACGGCTATCGACTCCAACGCCGACGGCATCATCATCGACGCCATCGACGCCGACGCGATCTCCGGGCCGCTCAAAGCAGCACGCGCGAAGGGCATCGTCGTTGGTAGCTACGACTCCCTCAACGAGGTCACTGACACCAGCGTCTCGTACGACGTCCAGGCCAGCACCGAGGCTCAGGGCAAGGCCATGGCCGACTACATGATCTGGAAGACCGACGGCAAGGCCAAGGCCTTCATCCTGAACGCGCCGGAGTTCAAGGCACCGTATGCGTGGACCGAGACCGCCGAGAAGCTGATCAAGGACTGCTCGTCGTGCGAGATCACCGGCTCGCAGAAGTTCACCGCCGGTGACGCAGCGACCCGCCTGCCACAGCTGACGGTCTCGTCGGTTCGTCAGAACCCCGACACCAACGTGATGATCGCTTCCTACGATGCGGCCATGCTCGCCAGCATCCCGTCGATGCAGGGCGCCGGCATCCTCAAGGACGTCAAGGTCGGAACGTTCAACGGCATCAGCCCGGCCATGGACCTCATCCGCAAGGGCCAGCTCACCGCGTCGGTCGGTGGCGCCATGGAGTGGGGCGCATGGGCTTCCATGGACAACATGAACCGCATGCTCGCGGGCGAAGAGGCCGTCGAGCAGAACGTCCCGATCCGTCTCATCGCCGCCGAGAACATCGACACCATCGATCCGAGTGGCCCCTGGACCGGTGACATCGACTTCCGCGCGGAGTACAAGAAGATCTGGGACGGGAAGTAACAACATGCCCTCGACGCACACTGCAGCCATTCAGATCCGCAACCTCAGCAAGACGTTCGGCGCCACACGCGCCCTGAGCAACGTTTCGATGGAGGTCGCCCCAGGCAGCATCCACGCACTCATCGGACTCAACGGGTCCGGCAAGTCGACCCTGGTCAAGGTTCTGTCCGGCTTCTACGTTGCGGACGAGGGCGAACTCTCGATGGGGGAGGTGGTCTTCGTCCACCAGGACCTGGGCCTCCTCCCCTCCCTGACCGTTTTAGAGAACTTCAGCATCGGTCGCCCCATGGCCATGAAGCACGGCCAGATCGACCGCAGGGCTGAAGAGGTACGAGCACGCGCCGCCTTGGCCGAGTTCGGACTCGAGCACACCGTCAAGAAGCAAATCTCGTCACTCACCCAAGCTCAGTGCGCCATCATCGCTATCGCACGTGCGCTCGACCGTTCAGCCTCCGGCGACGTGGCCGCACTCGTTCTCGACGAGCCCACCTCGGCCCTGCCCAGCCACGAGATCGAGATGCTCGCCAAGGCGATGCGAACGTACGCAGACCGAGGCATCGGCATCGTGTTCATCACGCACCGGTTGCAAGAGGTCGTCGATCTTGCAGACACTCTCACCGTCCTTCGGAACGGCGAGCTCATATACTCAGGACCCACCACCGGTAAGTCAATCCCGAACATGGTCGAGATGATGGTGGGCGACGCGCCCACCCGCGTTGAGGCTGACTGGACCCCGCCGACTAGGACCGGCGATCCCGTTCTCGAGGCACGTGCGATCGTCTCCGAGACACTCGACCACCTGGACCTCGCCGTCTACTCGGGAGAGATCGTCGGAGTCTTCGGAATGACCGGCAGCGGCTTGGAGACTCTCGGCGCCGTCCTGTCAGGAAGAGAAGGCACTGACGGTGGAACTGTCCAGTTTGACGGTTCTCCACTCGTGGCAAACAGCCCACGCGTTCAGACCATTGGCTACGTCCCCAGTGACCGTCCTCGCCGTGGCGTCCTGCCTGGTCTGAGCGTTCGCGAGAACATCTCCATCCGTTCGCTCAAGGGCACGCTGTCCGGTGGTCAGATCTCGCGCAAGAAGGAAGCTGCTCTCGCCCAGCAGTGGGCCGAGGACCTGCGCATCAAGCCCAACGACGCCAGCGTCCCCATTCTGACACTCAGCGGAGGCAACCAGCAGAAGGCCATCCTTGCCCGGTGGTTAGCTGTCAGCCCCAAAGCCATCGTCGCCGAGGAGCCCACTCAGGGCATCGACGTCTGGGCCAAGACCGAGATCCTGCACCGGTTGCGTGGTGCCGCCGAGAACGGCGCAGCTGTGCTGCTTACCGCAGTTGAGCCCGAGGAGATCCTCGACTTCTGCGATCGCGTCGTTGTCCTTCGCAAGGGCAAGGTCGTCCTCGACGAATTGCGCTCCTCACTCACCATCACCGACATCCTCAGTGCGATGCACTGACCCTGAACCCTTCGGAGACAAGAACATGGCACACACAGAAGCAGCCGCTCAGCGGGCCAGCATCAGCAGTACGAGCAAATCAGCTTTTCTCACCGAGCTCCCGCGGTTCGGCATGGTTGGACTGCTCGTGATCATCGTTGTGGTCTTCAGCGTTCTGCGACCCGACTCGTTCGCGACGACGGACAACATTCGAACCGTCCTGGTCGAGAGTGCCGTCCTTACTATCCTGGCGATGGCGGTCATGATCCCGCTCATCGCGAACGACTTCGACCTGTCAGTCGCTGCCCAGCTCGGGTTCGCCTCCATCCTTGCCGCCGGTCTACCGGGCAAGCAGGGTCTTTCGGTGCCTCTGGTCATCCTTGCGGTTCTGGGTGTCGGCGTGGTCATCGGCATCATTCACAGCGTCTTGATCGTCAAGTTCGAGCTTCCGTCGGTCGTCGTGACGCTTGCCACCAGCACGGTCCTGGGCGGCATCGTCCTCTGGTACACCGACGGAGCCGTGCTCTACGAAGGTGTCCCCGCATCGCTGACCGATCTGGGACAGAACGACGTCATCGGCATCCCGCTTCCGATCATCTACATGGTCGTGGTCGCTGCCACCCTCTGGTTCATCCTCGAGCGCCGCCCGTGGGGTCGCTACCTGTACGCCGTCGGCAGCTCGCCGGTCTCGGCACGCCTCGCCGGCGTCAACGCACCCCGCGTCCGCGCCACTGCCCTCATCGCGTGCTCGGTACTCGCCGCACTGGCCGGCCTGATCCTCACCGCACGCATCGGCTCGGGCAACCCGTCCATCTCCAACGCCTACTTCCTGCCCGCCTTCGCAGCGGCGTTCCTCAGCCTCGCCGCGTTCAAGCTCGGGTTCTTCAACCCGCTCGGTGTTGTTCTCTCGGTCTACCTGCTTGCCATCGGCGTCAACGGCCTCACCCTGTTGGGAGCACCGTCATGGGTCGAGCCTGTGTTCAACGGCCTCGCCCTCATCATCGCCATCGGCCTCGCCCGACTGTCCGTCGGCAAGTCCCGCAAGCTGTTCA
>JAOPXA010000225.1 GCA_025965395.1 Nocardioidaceae bacterium
AAGCAAATGGGAGCCATCATCGACGCCGACCTCGTGATCTACGAGAAGGACTTCCAGGCAGCTGTTGACACCGCGGTGGATCAAGCGAACCGCGACGAGAAGAACCTGGTGGACACGGCCGAGATCGTCGAAATCCTGACTCCAGCCGAGGAAGAGGCGGACCACGCATCCGACGGTCACGCCGAGGGCGATGGTCATGACCATGGCGCGATCGATCCGCACATCTGGCTCGATCCCTTCAACATGGAAAAGATCGCCGACGCCGTCACAGCCAAGCTGGTCGCGCTCGACCCCGACCAAGCAAGCACGTATGAGGCGAACGCGACGACCTTCAAGACCGCGCTGGCGGCGCTTGACGCCTCCTATCGGACTGGACTGGCAACCTGCGAGACGCGCGAGATCGTGACGAGCCACGCAGCGTTCGCCTACTTGGCCAACCGCTATGGGCTTCATCAGATCGCGATCGCCGGGATCGATCCGAGCAACGAGCCATCACCGGCCCAACTTGCCGACATCACCGACCACGTGAAGCGGAACAAGATCACCACCGTCTTCACCGAAGAACTCGTCAGTCCGGCGGTGGCAAAGACAGTCGCCAACGCCACGGGCGCATCGTTGGCTACGCTCGACCCCATCGAGGGCCTCGGCAAAGAGACCTCCGACCAGACCTACCTGACGTTAATGAAACGCAATCTCACAGCCCTCATGAAGGCCAATCGCTGCACATGACCCCTCCTCTCGCCATCACCGGCGCAACGATCAACCTCGGCGGTCGACCTGTTGTCCAACAGGTCGACCTCGTCGCGGCCGCGGGTGAGTTCGTTGCGCTCCTTGGCACGAATGGGTCGGGCAAGTCCACGCTGGTACGCGCTGCGGTGGGGCTCATCCCCCTCACCGCGGGAGAGGTCCAGCTCTTCGGCACGCGCCTGGCGAAGTTCCACGACTGGGAGCGCATCGGGTATGTACCTCAGCGCTCCACCGCCGTCGCCGGAGTGCCCTCAACGGTTTTCGAGGTCGTCATGAGCGGTCGCCTCGCTCGGCGGCGCTTCTTCGGCTGGAAGACCGCTGAGGACGTCGCCGCCGTACGAGAAGCGCTGGAACGCATCGGGCTCGAAGATCGCACTCGCGACTCCGTTGCTGATCTCTCAGGCGGACAGCAGCAACGCATCCTCATTGCCCGAGCGCTCGCCGCGCAGTCCGAGCTGCTCATCATGGACGAGCCCACCGCAGGCGTCGATCACGACAGCCAAGATGCTTTGGCGCATACGCTCAAGACTCTGTCGGATGAAGGAGTCACGATCGTGCTCGTCGCGCACGAGCTTGGCCCGTTGGCACCGCTCATCGACCGTGCCGTGGTGCTTCGCGCTGGTCATGTGGTGTTCGAAGGGCCCGTTGATGGCGCTTGGGACTTCCCGCACTCGCACGAGCATCCGCACTCGGGCGAGCCGTCGCGAACCGACGGCCTCAGCGGCGAAGGGATGTGGCGCTGATGTTCGAGATGCTCACCTACCCATTCATGCAGCGCGCACTTATCGCCGCAGTGCTGACGGGGCTCACTGCTCCAGCCATCGGCACCTACCTGGTGCAGCGGCGACTCGCCCTGCTGGGAGACGGCCTCGGTCACGTCGCGCTGACAGGAGTGGCACTCGGGTTGCTCACCAACGTTGCGCCCCTGCTCACCGCTGTGGCGGTCGCCATCCTCGGAGCCATCGCCATCGAGCTGCTCCGCACCTACAAAAAAGCCAGCGGCGATGTCGCACTTGCCTTGCTCTTCTATGGCGGGATATCGGGCGGGGTCCTTCTGGCCGGCCTAGCCGATGAAAGTGCCGCAGGGCTCAACTCATTCCTCTTCGGATCCATCGTCACGGTGACGTACTCCGACCTCTGGATCGTAGGCATCCTTGGAGCCGTTGTGCTCGCCTTGGCAGTGGGGCTTGCCCCGCAGTTGTTCGCGGTGTGTCAAGACGAGGAGCACGCACGTGTGAGCGGTGTGCCTGTGCGGCTCTACGGGATCTTGATCGCTGTCCTCGCGGCCGTGACGATCACCGTAGCGATGCGGACGGTCGGCCTGTTGCTGGTGTCGGCGTTGATGATCGTGCCTGTCGCCACGGCACAGCAGATCACTCGTAGCTTCCGTACGACGTTCGCGGCCGCCATGGTGATCGGCCTGCTCGCCGCGGTAGGTGGCGTCGTCGCGAGCTATCAGATCAACACACAGCCGGGGCCGACGATCGTCATGATCGCCCTCATCGCTTTCGCCGTCACCGCACCCCTGGCCGGCATCCTTCGCCTGCGGCGAAACCGTACCTACCGGGCCCAGGAGGCCACCTGATGGAAATGCAGCGCAACACTCGCCAGCGACGTGCCGTGGCCTCGATCATGGAGAACATCGACGGATTCGCGAGCGCACAAGAGGTCCACGACCGGCTGAAACGCCGAGGCGACTCGATCGGTCTGTCCACGGTGTATCGGAGCCTTCAGTCGCTCAACGACTCACACGAGGTCGATGCGCTTCGCAACACTGAGGGCGAAGTCCTCTATCGGCGCTGCAGCTCAGGTCACCAC
The DNA here is from genome assembly GCA_025965395.1 of Nocardioidaceae bacterium. Taxonomy (GTDB): domain Bacteria; phylum Actinomycetota; class Actinomycetes; order Propionibacteriales; family Nocardioidaceae; genus JAOPXA01. Next base: position 2,566 of record JAOPXA010000225.1, read on the forward strand.
CATCACCTCGTATGCCGCGCCTGCGGCCGCACCGTCGAGGTCGAGGGCCCTACGGTCGAGCGCTGGGCAGACAAGGTCGCTGACGAGCACGGCTTCAGCGAGGTCTCGCACACGCTGGAGATCTTCGGCACGTGCAGCAACTGCGTGTCAGGGGAAGACGTATGAGTATCCGAACCGTTCCCGGAGACCAGCTGACCGCGCAGGACGTCTACGACATCTGGAAGATTCGCGACGCGGTGTTCGCCGTCGAGCAGCGGGTCGATGAGGAAGATGTCGATGGCCTCGACCTGCTGGCTACAACGACACATCTATGGCTCGACGACAGCGACGGTCCCACCTCATACCTGCGTGTGCTGGAAGCCGATGGATATCTCAAGGTCGGTCGTGTCTGCACGCGGCGCGATCAGCGCGGCAAGGGACTCTCCGGACAACTCATGCGCGAGGTCAACGAGCGCTACGGCGAGCAATTGATCAAGATCAGTGCGCAGGCCTACCTCGAGAAGTGGTACGAGGGATTCGGCTTCGTACGCACGGGCGACAACTACGACGAGGCCGGAATCGACCACCTCCCCATGAGGCGCGAGCCAACCCCCTCGCCCTAGACGCCCTCGCCCTTAGGCGCGAAAATCTACTTTTGGTAGCGATTTCGTTACCAAAAGTAGATTTTCGCGTATGCAACTGGGGTCAGGCGGCGTGCTTGCGGAGTCCGTAGGTGACAGCGTCGAGGAGTGCTTCCCACGATGCCTCGACGATGTTGGCGCCGACGCCAACGGTCACCCACGACTCCTTGCCGTCGGAGGTCTCGATGAGCACGCGCGTCACCGCATCGGTGC
>JAOPXA010000239.1 GCA_025965395.1 Nocardioidaceae bacterium
CGTCGGACTTGGCAGCACCCAGATCATCGTTCCCGACGGCATACCGGTCGACGTGAACGCGTCGGCGAACGCAGGCGATCTGCGCATCTTCGAGCGCGAAGCGAACGGCGTCGGAGTCGACCTCGACTACGTCGACCCCGACAGGACCGCACCGGCGTTGACGATCAACTTCGACGGCGGCCTCGGCGAGCTGCGGGTGACCCGCCCATGAGACGACACCGCTTCCGCTGGGACAACTTCGCCTTTGGGTTGCTCTTCCTCGCCATCGTCGGCAACTGGATCGCCTGGAAAGAAGACGCGTGGACGCTATCGGAGTTCAGCATCGTCGCGCCGATCGCCTTGATCGCTCTGGGCGTGCTGGGCGTGCTGGCATCGCTCCGTAGGCCGCCGACGACGACACCGCTCGAACCCATCACCGAAACCACTGAACCCACGACACAAACCATCGATACCTCAAGCAACGGGGAAGGACCCTCATGAACACCAACACCACCATCAAGCGCCTCGAGCGCACTCCCGACGACAAGTGGCTGAGCGGAGTCAGCGGCGGCATCGGCCGTTATCTCGGCATCGACTCCAACGTCGTGCGACTGCTCGCCGTGGTCGCGCTCTTCGTGTCCGGCGGCACCGCGTTCTTCGCCTACCTCATCGCTTTGTTCTTGATGCCCGAGGCGCGCGTCTCAACCGCGGCTTGGGCTGCTGCGACGGACCAGCCAACCACGTCTGACGAGCACTAACCGCCGTCGCGGTGAAGTCGGAGAACACTCCGTCGACACCCACCTCGAAGAACGCAAGATACTCGGCGATCGCATCGCCCGGCTTCGACTTCCTGACCCCGATCCGCAGATTGGTGGGCAGGAAGTTGTTTTCGTTGCGCATCGTCCAGATGTGCACGAGCAGCCCGGCCGCATGAGCGTCGTCAACGAGCCCCGTGTCCTTCGTCAGCCGCGCGAGACGATCGCGCGCGATCACCTGGCTCTTGTTGGGCCCGATCCCTTGCGCATACTCGGCGATCTTCGCTAGCTCGGTCGGAGTCGTGAGGTCGGCGTAGGTGCGCCGGTCGTGCGTTTCGACTAGATCGTATGGCGCCCCGGTGCGGTCCATGAGCTGGATGAGCGGGAGCGGCGTGCGCGGTCGGAGGCGCTGAAGATTGCCCACCTCCATCGACTGGATGATGACCTTGGCGTCCGCGTTGTTCTGCCCGCGCCGCTCAAGGTTGGCGATCAGCAGGTCGTTGAGGTCGGAGCCGATGGCCGCGAAATAGGTCGGGTGCTTCGTCTCCACGTAAACGCCGACAGGCACGTCACGGTCGACGTTGGCCCGCTCGGCGATGTCGAGCACCTCGTCGAAGGTGAGGATCTCTGCCGAGCCGTTGAGCGGCATGTTCTGCGGCCGGAGAGCGGGAAGTCGCTCCTTCGTGCGGAGCGTCTTGAGCTCGGCGAGCGTGAAGTCTTCGGTGAACCACCCGGTGTGCGGGACACCGTCGATGAACTTCGTGGTGCGCCGGCCGGCGAACTCGATGTGCTCGGCGACGTTGGTCGTGCCGCCGATCTCGTTCTCGTGCCGCACGATCAGCACGCCGTCGCTGGAGCAGACCAAATCGGGCTCGATGTAGTCAGCCCCTTGAGCGATGCCCGCCTCATACGAGGCCCGTGTGTGCTCGAGACGTTCGCCGGGCACACCACGGTGCGCTATGACGATCGGGATTGTCATGAAATCAGTCTTGCGTATGTGGTTCGCGAACCAGCCGCACCGCTCCGTCACGTCGCGGATCGGCGCCCGCATTCAGCTCCCCCGTGGCCCAGCAGGGGGTCGCGGCGACGCCACCGAAGTACATGCTCAGCTCGCCTTCGACTTTGATCTCTTCCTCGTCGGTGGCTGCGCGATGCACATGGACGCGCGGGTGGACGATCGCTTCCTCGAGGGTCAGGCCGCCACTGACGAATCCCGCCACTGCCTGGACGATGGCCGTCGTGATCCGGTCGGCGCCAGGTGAGCCGATGGCCAGGGACGCCCCATCAGATGAACGCCCCACCGTCGGAGCCATGTTGGAGAGCAGCCGCGTGCCCGGCGCCAAGCCATGGAGTCCCTGCGGGTTGAGCTCCTGTTCGCCCAGGCAGTTGTTGAGCCAGATGCCGGTGCCCGAAGCGATCATGCCGGAGCTGTAGCCCGACGACACCGTGATCGAGCACGCGGCGCCATCGGAGCCGCTCGTCGAGACGTGGGCGGTGGACCCGGACTCGAGCACCGCCAGGTGGTCACGATCGATGAGGTCGAGGTATGCCGCCGCAGCAGCCTCCAGATCGTCAGCGTGGTTGAAGACGCGCAACCTCTCTCCCAAGACCGCACGCTGCACCTGGATTAGTCGCGCTCGGTCTGCCACGTCCCATCCGTGGCGTGGATAGTCATCGAGGAGTCTCAGCATCGCTGCCACACATACGCCACCCACCGACGGAGGCGGGTTGGTCGCCAAGGTCCAGTCGCCCACGCGTGCCGTGAGCGACGGCCGAGTCACCGGGCGGTATGCGTCGAGGTCGTCTCGGCCGAGGATTCCGCCTTTCGCCAGGATCGAGTCACTGATCATCCGGCCGAGGTCGCCGCTGTAGAGCGCGCCGGGGCCGTGCTCGGCGATCTCTTCCAGCGAGTCCGCAAGATCCGCGACGCAGATCAAACCGGTCTTCAAGGTGCCATCAGGGTCGTGGATCGCCGTCGAACTGGCCGCATCCCACCCGAAGATGTCGTCGTGCACGTACTCCAGGTAGAAGCGTGAAGCTGCGCTGAGGGCAAAGCCGCTCCGCGCCACGTCCAGCGCCGGCGCGACGATCTCGCGCCAAGGGATGCTCCCCCAGCGCTGATGGGCAACACCGAAGGCGGCGAGCGACCCATGGGTGCCGACCGAACCTGGACCGATGGTGATGTCGATGCCTCCGCCGTACTCCGTGGACACGTCCCAGGTGCCGCCGCCAAGGGCTTGCGACCGCCCCGGCATGTCCATCCAGCCGTCGATGGTCTGGGCTGGCGAGCCGTCTGGTGGCTGGATGGTGAGGAAGCCGCCGGAGCTCAACGAGACGATGCCGACCTCGTTGACCATCGTCACCAGACTGGCGGCTAGGGCGGCATCGATGGCATTGCCACCGGCCTTGACCACGGCCGCGCCCGCGTCAGCAGCCGCTGCGTTGGGCGCAGCAATCGCGACATCGGGCATGAGGCGACGCTACCGCGTGGTCACGGTGCACCCGATAGCCTGGGGCGATGATCTCCCCCGAGCCAAGAAACAGCGTGTTCGGTCGGGGCAGCTGGCCCGAGGTGAGTCGTATCAACGATGTCTTGCGCCGCGAGACGGTCGGCGGAGTGCTCCTGATCGTGGCGGCCGTGGCGGCCCTGGTCTTCGCCAACATCGGCACCGGGTATGCCTCCCTTCGCGACACGGTCATCGGGCCCGAGGCGCTCCATCTCAATCTGACCCTTGGCACCTGGGCGGCCGACGGACTCCTGGCCATCTTCTTCTTCGTGGCGGGCCTCGAGCTCAAGCGAGAGTTCGTTGCCGGCGACCTGCGTGACCCTCGCCGGGCGGCGCTGCCGGTCGTCGCCGCCATCGGAGGCATGGCGGTGCCCGCCATCGTCTACACGCTGATCAACCTTGGCGGCGCGTTGGAGGGCTGGGCGATCCCCACGGCGACCGACATCGCCTTCGCACTCGCCGTGCTCGCCGTGCTCAACAGCCACCTGCCCACCGCACTTCGTACGTTCTTGCTCACGCTCGCCGTCGTGGACGACTTGCTTGCGATCACGATCATCGCGTTGTTCTACACCGATGAGCTCAAGATCGGCTGGTTAGCCGCGGCGCTCATACCGCTCGCCGCGTTCACGTTCCTGGTGCAGAAACGCATCCGTTCATGGTGGCTCCTGCTGCCTCTGGCGGCCGTGACCTGGGGCCTTGTCCACGCATCGGGGGTGCACGCCACGGTCGCTGGCATCCTGCTTGGATTCGCCGTGCCCGTGCTTCGGCGCGACGGCAACCCCGACGAGCCGGGCCTAGCGGAGCACTTCGAGCACCTCGTCCGCCCGTTCTCCGCGGCGATCGCCGTGCCGGTGTTCGCCTTCTTCTCCGCCGGCGTAGCGATCAACGGATGGAGCGGCTTCACCAACGCCCTCGGCGATCGCGTCACGCTGGGCATCATCGTCGGGCTGTTCGTGGGCAAGACCGTGGGCGTGTTCGGTGCGACGTGGTTGATGGCCCGATTCACCGGCGCCAGCCTCGACGACGACCTGTCGTGGCCAGACGTCTTCGGGTTGTCGATGTTGGCCGGCGTGGGGTTCACCGTCTCGCTGTTGATTGGCGAGCTCGCCTTCGGAGTCAGTAGCGCTGCCGATGAGAACGTCAAGATCGGCGTGTTGGCGGGGTCCCTGGTCTCAGCCTTTGCGGCCTCGGTCGTCCTGCTGCGCCGCAACCGCGTCTACCGAGCGATCTCCGACGAGGACAACCGGGACTCCGACGCCGACGGCATCCCTGACGCTTACACCTAGACAGACCCGTCCCCATCCCATCCCTTCCCCACGATTTGGATACTTACACGCGTATCAGGTCGGTCAGATAGGCGCGTAGCTCTCCAAATCGTGGGGAAGGGACGGGTTAGTCGCCGTCTGGCTCGTTGTCCAGTGACTGGTAGTCGACCGACTCTTCGCGCGACTCGACCTTGCCGGACTTGGAGATCGTGAGCGTGCCGTCGTAGGCCTCGACGACATACTTGCGACCCGACTTCTTGGCGACGAAAGAGTCGAGACCGGGCACGTACTCCGCGGTCATGTCGACGGCCTCGCCGCCTGACTTGCGCTGCGTGACCATGCGGATGTCTTCGCCTGAGGGCGTGGTCGAGCACAGCGATGTGCGGTTTTTGTTGG
>JAOPXA010000242.1 GCA_025965395.1 Nocardioidaceae bacterium
CAGCTGAGCGGGGCAGATCCTTTCCCCAGCCAGACGACCTGTCCCATCGTGGGCTTCTTCTCCACGCACCTCACTCCGTTCGTGTCCGCCAAGGGGACTACTTACCCTTCATGCACCGAGTCCACGATGGCTCCGGAGGCGGCAGTGGGTGCTGCATTCCCTCCGGCCGAGATCGCCGCATTCACAGATCTCCATGGCAAGGGCGAGACGCAATTCGAGATGCGCAGCGCGACCGAGAACGAGTCGTTGGGCTGCTCGGACAAGGTGGCCTGCTCGATCGTGGTGATTCCCATCATGGGCCTGAGCTGTGACGCAACGAGCACCGAATGCACCAAGTCCGGACGTTTCGAAGCCGGCTCGAGCAACTTTGCCGGTGATGGTGTCGATGCGACGGTCTCGCCGCTCTACTGGTGGTCGGAGTCCAACTGGCGCAATCGCATCACCGTGCCAGTCACCTTTGGACTGGCTCCCGATGCGTGCGATGTTCTCGACAAGCGCAAGCCCGTGGCGTTCTACGGTTCTGAGCTCCTGAGCCAGGCGGCACTGCAGTGGTCGCCCGCCTTCTGTCTCCGCAAGGACCGGTTCAAGTTCCAACACAATCGACTTTCGGACGAAGCCGCCTTCGCTTTGATGGAGAAGAAGGAAGCGGCCGCCTCCATCGTTTCCGGCGAACGCGAGCGGGACACCGACGATCCGGTGGGGTACGCGCCGACAGCAGTCTCGGGGTTTGCGATCTCCTACATTGTCGATGAGCCCGACAACAAAGGGGAGCGACGTCAACTCAATCTCACGCCGCGGCTCCTAGCCAAGCTGCTGACTCAGTCCTACACGGGTTCGGAGCTGGGCTCTCAACACCCTGGTATGTCGACCAACCCCCATGCCATTAACCAGGATCCCGAGTTCAAGGCTCTGAATCCCGGTCTCGACGTCGTGTCGCGCGAGGCGGGAGCCTCGCTGTTGTCCTTGTCGGAGTCGTCGGACGTGTTGACGTCGTTGACCTCCTACATCGCACAAGACGCCGACGCTGCCGCCTTCGTCGGGGGCACTCCGGATCCGTGGGGCATGGTGGTGAATCCTTCGTACCAAGACATCACGCTTCCACGGACCTCGTGGCCTTTGCTCGACACCTTCGTGCCGACGACTGCGCAGGAGTGCCAGAAGCAAAATCCTGCGCCGTACTTCACGCAGCTTGCAGCGCCCGTGACGAGCCTCCGCAAGATCGCCGAAGCGACGCTCGACGCGTGGCCCAACGTGCAGACCAAGTGCGATCGGGCGACGACGTCCGATCCGTACAAGGTAGGACGAGTCGACCGGCAAGGGGTGGGCAGTCGGTTCATGTTGGGCCTCGTCAGCCTGGGCGATGCGGCGCGCTTCGGACTTCGTACGGCCTCCCTGCAGACGGTGTCCGAGGGAAAGGCAGGCGAGAAGTTCTCAGATGCTTCGGGACGTACCTTCGTCGCACCCTCTGCTGACACGATGGCCGCAGCATTGGCCTTCGCCAAGCCGACCAAGCCGAGTCAGGCGTTTGAGATCTCCCAGAAGGATCTCGTGACGAGCGAGGAGGCATACCCGGGCACCATGATCATCTATACGGCCGCTCTGCTCACGGGGCTGGACAAATCCGATGCGGCGCACGTTTCGGAGTTCATCAAGGTGTCGACCACGGAGGGTCAGCGGGTCGGCTCGGGCAACGGTCAGCTTCCTAAGGGCTATCTGCCGATCCGCAAGGCCGGAGCCACAGCCACGCTCTACAAGGCCGCTCAGACGGTCGCTTCTGAAATTGCGAAGCAGGACGGGCTCGGAAATCAGACCCAGCCAGAATCAGGTTCGGCTCCCGCTGACGGGACGGTCGCTGACAGTGCCGCCGCCTCCGGTGGAAAGGTGCCTGCCGCACCCTCGACCGCGGGTCCGTCGGCAACGGGCGAGGACGTGGCCATGACGGCAACGGCATCGGCGACGTCGGGTCTCGCCCACACCCTCATCCCGTTCCTGTTGGTGCTTGGCTTGTTCGCCGGACTCGGATCGCCCCTCCTCAGGATCGCCGCGCGCAGGAGATCTCGGTGAGCGCGGGCATCTGGCCGACTTCGGTGGGCGGACGGCGGTCGGATCCGGCAGCACGCCGTTGGTCGCGCCAGGCGAGACAACCGAGGGCGAAGGTCGCCCGACCGCAGGAGTCGGAGCAGGTCACGGTGATCGTTCAGTCGATGACAGTGGTCGCCATCATCTGCGTCTGGTTGCTCGCCCAAGTCCTGGTACTCGGTGGCCTCGCCCAGAATCGCGCTCAGGCAAACCTGTATGGCGAGTTCCGCGAACAGCTTGCAGCGGCGACGGCGCCCACCGGCGGAATCATTGCCCCAGGAAGCCCTGTTGCTCTGATTACCATCCCCGAGATCGGGCTACAGCAGGTTGTTGTCGAGGGCACCGGATCTGGTTCGCTCCTCGCTGGACCCGGTCACCGTCGTGACACCGTGCTCCCAGGCCAGGAGGGGCGTTCGATGATCTTGGGGCGCGCACGCTCGTATGGAGGACCGTTCGCTGACGTCACGAAGCTGACCAAAGGTCAGACGATCTCCACCGTGACGGCACAGGGCCGGGCGACGTACACGGTCGAGTCGGTGCGTCGCGCTGGGAGCCCGCAGAACCCAGCCATCGCGGCAGGCGGCGGACGATTGACGCTCGTGACCGCTGAGGGCAGCGGTCCCCTTGCGGCCCTCACGCCGAGCAGCGTCGTCTATGTGGACGCCAAGCTCACGAGCACTGCATTCACACCTCCCAGAGGACGGCTCAACGCGATCTCGCCCGTCGAACTGCCGATGGCACGCGACACGAGCGCAGTAGCGGCGCTGGCTCTCGCGCTGGGTGCTCTCGCCGCGGTCACTGTCTGCGTCGTCCTCGCAAGCAAACGCTTCGGAACGATTCTCGTATGGGTTATCTCCGTGCCAGTGGTTCTAGCTCTCGCCTGGTCGTCCACCGATCTGATGATGTATCTGCTGCCCAATTTGCTCTGACTCGAAGTGGACGGCGAAGCGTCATTCTCCGTTCACCCGATGCCGCAATCCCTACCCCCAAACCTTCGTAGTGTCTCGGCCGTAGACCAGCAACGGGCTGGTCACACGTTCTCATGGAATAGGAAACACAGGAATGATTCGCAAGCGAATTTCCTTGGCCGTCGCCGGTGCTCTCACCGTCGGTACGGCAGTCACGATGGGCCTCGCTGGCCCTGTGGCAGCAGTGGATAACGTGTCGGACCCGACGTTCACCTCGGCGGCCGGTGACATCGTCGGCGTGGGTTCGGATACCTCCCAATTTGCCCTGCACAACATCGCCGACGTCTACAACGTAGGCAAGTCCACCGGCCGCATCGCCTCCTTCGCCGCCGACGGAACTCCCGCCACCATCAGCCTCAAGGGTGGAACAGCCATCACCAGGCCCAATGGGTCAGGCGCCGGCAAGGCCCTGCTCTACGGCGCTGCCAACAACACCGATGTCGACTTCGCACGTTCGTCCTCCTCGTTGAACCCGACCGAGATCAGCGCGAACCTCTTCCAGGCTCCGTTTGCCGTGGATGGTCTCAAACTGGCGGTCTCGTCGACTGCGACCAACGCGCCAGCTACGGTGACTGCCGTTGACGCGGTGAAGATCTATGACGGCACGTACGACAACTGGAACGACCTTCCTGGATCCACCACCTCCGGCGTGATCAAGCCGCTCATCCCGCAGCCGGGGTCGGGCACGCGTAGCTTCTTCGAGGCACAGCTCAAAGCGACCAACGGCGGAGTTGCCGTCACGCTCGCTGGCACGGTGACCAACACACAAGAACACAGTGACGCAGACATCAAGAACGACCCCAACGCCATTGCTCCGTACTCCACGGGGCGCGCGAAGACGACTCCCACGATCAAGCTTCTGGACGGGATGTCCTACATCCGGGCCCTCTACAACGTCTTTCGCTCGACTGACTTGAGCAGCAAGCCCACACTCGTCTCGATCTTCGGCGAGGACGGCTTCGTCTGCAGTGCAGCGGCGAAGCCACTGATCGAAGCCGCTGGCTTCGATCAGCTTGCGACGACCGCCCGTGGCGGTCAGTGTGGCGAGTTCGTCCAGAACGTCGTCACCAACTTCAAGACGAGCAACGAAGCGGCTGACGACACGACGACCACCTTGGCGGCGTCTCAGGCCAACGGCCGAAAGGTCACACTTGCCGCCCGAGTGACGTCACTGGTCAACTCGCCCGTCGGACTCGTGAAGTTCACCGAAGGTGCAACCCAGGTCGGTCAGGTCGCCGTCGCCGGCGGCAAGGCGACGCTGGTCTTGAGCAACGCCTCGGTCGGTGCACACACCTACAAAGCGTCATTCGTTCCCTCGGACGCGACTGCATTCAAGACATCGGCCTCTGCGAACTCCTCCGTGACGGTCAAGCAGTCGTCGGCAATCGACATCACGACGAAGTCAAGCACCTTTGGCAAAGCCGGCAAGGTGACGGTCGCTGTAACAGCGAACGGCGCAGCAGCGGCAGGAACGGTCTCCATCAAGATCGGCACCAGCGCAGCTCGCTCGGTGGCCCTGAGTGGCGGCCGCGCAAGCGTCGCCGTCTCGAAGTCGCAGGCCGCTGGCAACATCCCAGTTGTCGCTACGTGGGCGGGCACCTCAGCCGTCAACGCATCGACTGTCACTGCGACCCTGACGATCTCCAAGGCCAAGACGAAGACAACGCTCAAGATCTCCGACACCAAGATCAAGACCTCGCAGAAGGGCAAGGCGACGGTGAAGATCAAGATCACCGGAGCCGCGTCTGGCGTCTACGCGAAGGGCAAGATCACGCTCAAGGTTGGCGACACCGTGGTCGGGACCGGCACCCTCAAGAAGGGCAAGGCCACCATCACGCTCAAGAAGCTTGCCAAGGGCACCTACAAGGTCAAGGCAATCTATGGCGGCAACGGGAACGTCTTCGGATCGAAGTCGTCGGCCGTCACGTTGAAGGTCACCAAGTAATCAGCACCACTCCCCACCAACGCACCACCTCACCAGGGTTCGGCCTCGCATCGCCACGATGCGAGGCCGGACCCAGTAGTCATACCAGGAGAGATCGATGAACACCGACGAAACCATCGTCATCGCATCGGAGCCGGGCCTCACGATGCCCGTCCTCGACCATCACACCCAGGTGCTCGCGGCGGTGCCCGCTGACAGCCCAAGCCAGTTGGCTGAGCTCGACGCGCGCAATGTGTCGGCTTGGTTCGGTAGTCACAAGGTGTTGGACCGGGTCTCGTTGACCATGCCCGCGGGCGTGATCACCTCCCTCATTGGCCCGTCAGGATGCGGAAAATCAACCTTCTTGCGGATCCTGAATCGTATGCATGAACTCATCCCGTCCGCGTCGTTGGCGGGCGAGGTGTTGCTGGATGGTCAGGACATCTACGCGGCGGAACGCAAGCTGACGGATGCGCGCCGGTCCATCGGCATGGTCTTTCAGAAACCCAATCCGTTCCCTGCCATGTCCATCGAGGAGAACGTGCTTGCCGGCCTCAAGCTCACTGGGACCAAGGCAACCCGCAGTGAGCGTGCCGAACTCGTCGAGTCCTGCCTTATCAAAGCGGGACTGTGGAGCGAAGTGAAGGACCGCCTTGACGCTGCCGGTGGCGGGTTGTCTGGTGGCCAGCAGCAGCGACTGTGCATTGCCCGATCCCTCGCCATCCAACCGCAGGTGCTCCTGATGGATGAGCCGTGTTCAGCGCTTGACCCGACATCGACCCGCGTCATCGAAGAGACCATGCTCGAACTCGCTCGCGAAGTGACGATCGTCATCGTGACGCACAACATGCAGCAGGCCGTGCGGGTCTCCACCCAGTGCGCCTTCTTCTTGGCGAGCGCTGGGACGCCCGGAGTGATCGTCGAGTACGGGGACACCGCTGCCATGTTCGGCTCGCCGCAGGATCAGCGGACGTCGGACTACGTCAACGGTCGGTTTGGGTGAGCCGAAGACATCGCATCCTGCGAACAAGCCTGGTCATGACATCGCTCTGCGCAATCTGCCTTGTCGGTCTGCTCTTTGCCCAGAGCCTTCGTGGTCCGGTTGGTTTGATTGCTGAGGATCCCGTGCTGGATTTGGCGAGTGGGCGCATTGCCGTTGCTGGCGAAGGGGATTTTCCCGCTAGCGCGTCCGACCCTGCGGCGATCGGTGGTGTCAGTGCTGCGTGGGCCGCCGAGACGAGCACGCAGACAGGGATCTCCTTGGTCGCTGTTGCTGCCTATGGGGGCGCATCCCTGAAGGCTGCTCAGGAGTCCCCGACCTGCAAGCTCGGCTGGACAACGCTCGCGGGCATTGGTGCGGTCGAGACCGGGCACGGGACGTTTCAGGGCGCACATCTTCTATCGAATGGTCGGACGTCTCGGCCGATTCTTGGTCCAGCGCTCGACGGCCGGGAAGGATTTGCCGCCATTCGGTCCACCGCTGAGAGTGTGGTGTGGCATGACGATCGCGTGTGGGATCACGCGATCGGGCCGTTGCAATTCATCCCGTCGACCTGGGAGAAGTGGCAGGCAGATGGTGATGGCGACGGGGCCTATGATCCGCACAACGTCTTCGACGCGACCTACGCCGCGGCCCACTACCTGTGCGCTGCGGGGACGGACATGACCACTGCCGCCGGTTGGACGCGCGCTGTGCACTCATACAACCACTCAGATGCATACGTGGAAGACGTGCTTCGGCGCGCGAACACATACGCGACGCTCACCCCGCCCTGACCCCACCTCCCGTGGCGGAACCAATATGGTCGTCATTTCGCGCAAAAGACGACCATATTGGTTCCGCCAGTGGAGGGGTGGGGGTTAGGGGGTCCAGGTGCCGTGGATGATGGCGCGGC